>JANLTJ010000237.1:0-2533 GCA_031362885.1 Betaproteobacteria bacterium | reverse complement strand
GCAGCGCCTCGTGGTCATATTCCATGGAGTTCCCGTCCGCGTCGACTACCAGGTGTTGCGCAGCTCTCGCAGCTTGACGAACACCGTGCGCGGATCGGGATGCTCCGGAAGATCGGGAAAGGCTTCGCGCAATTTCGCGATCAGGGTCGGACTGTGCAGGCGAAAAAATGCGTTAACCTCCTTCTCAATGGCCAGGGTGGTGACCAGCGCGCGGCCTGGATCCTGATCGCGGACTTGATCGAGCAGCGTGCGCGCCGCGCGATTGTCCGGTTCCCGTGCCAGGGTGAAGCCCAGATTGTTCACCACGTAGTCATGACCCGGATAGACGCGGGTGGTTTCCGGCAGCGCGGCAAGTTGCGTGACAAAAGTCTGGTAGAGCTGGTTCGGATGGCCGCCGTTGTGGCAGTTGCCCGCGCCCGCGTTAAACAGGGTATCGCCGCAAAACAAGGCTGGCGATTCGGCGTGCGCCAGCAGGCAGACGTGGCTCATGGTGTGGCCGGGCGTGTCCAGCACTTCCAGTTCCACGGTCTTGCCAAGCCTGATCACATCCCCGGCCGCAAGCCCCCGGTCGATTCCAGATATGGCCGCCTTCCCATGTGCCAGCAGTCTGGCACCGGTTGCGGCGATCACGGCTTGATTGCCGCCGGTGTGATCGCCGTGCTCGTGCGTGTTGACAACCAGCGTGATGCTCCAGCCGCGCTCCTTTGCGAGGGCCAGGCACTTCTGGTGGTCCAGCGGATCAACCGCCACCGCTTCTCCGGTTTCAGGACAGGCGATGAGGTAGTTGAAGTTCCGGTAGGAATTACCGGTCCAGATTTGTTCGACAATCATGATCTGATTCTCCCAGTTCGACCACCACAGCCTTGTACATCAGCGCGCCTGCCGGGTAAATCCGGCGACATGCGCGGCATTTCAGTTCAGGCCCACACGACATATCGCGCGCGGGAATCTACCCCATGCGTGAGATGCGCACGTTTGAAAGCGAAAGCCGTTCGGCGAGCGAGCGCAGCAATGCCAGCGTGAAACGCTGCTTGCTGCGGTCGCCGAGATTTTCAAGCGCTTCGCGCTTGAATTCCACCAGCACCGAATCGGTCGTGGTCTGCACCGATGCTTGATGTGCTACCGGCCGTCCATGCACATAGGGCTGCTCGCCGAACCATTCCCCCGCCGAGAGCAGGTTGAGCAGACGACTGGAAAGTGTGACTTTCGCCTCGCCGCTGGCCAGCAGGAACATGCTGTTGCCGGTTTCTCCCTCCCGGACCACGACGTGGTGCGCCGGCGCTCGCGACCATTTTCCGATGGCAACAAATTCCCAGATCTCGCTGTCGCCAAGGTCGGCGAGCAGCGGGCAGGACTTGAGTGCGGTAAATTTTTCGCTGTCGGCAATGTCCTGGCTATACAGGCTCAGTCCGCCGGCCCTGGCAAGATCGAGGGCGAAGTCGGTCCAGGTAAGGTAGCGATCCGCGGGATTCTTCTGCATGGCGCGAACCACGATGTCCGCCAGCGAGCGCGGCAAGTCCGGCCGCAATCTTGTCAGAGGTTCCGGGTCGTCGGATACCAGTTTGCGCAGCACTTCGTTATTGTCGACACCGCGAAACGGACGCCGCCGGGCGAGTAATTCATACAACACCACGCCGAGCGAAAACATGTCGCTGTGATGGGTCAGACTGCGGCCCTGCGCCTGCTCGGGTGCGGCATAACTGGGAGTGCCGATGTCCATGATCTGGGTGGATTCGGCATTGCGAATAAACGCGGCGCCGAAATCGGCGATCTTCACGTTGCTGCCTTCAACGCGCAGAATGTTCGCCGGCTTGATATCGCGGTGGATGACGTCGTTGCGATACGCATAGTCGAGCGCGCCGGCGCATTTGAAACCGATCTCCACCACTTCGGCCAGAGGCAGCAAGGTCGTCGCGTCCTGGCCGAACACATCGAGACAGCCTCCGGGGACGAACTCGGTGACGATGTAGCTGTTTTTCTCTTCGATACTGGCGTCGAGGATCGCCGCGATATGCGGGTGGCGCAAGCGTCCGACCAGCGCGGTTTCATTGAGAAACTGCGCCCGTGCCGTCCCTGACAGGCCGGTCGCTTCTCCGGTTTCGTAGCATTTGACCGCAACATCGCACCCCGAGAATTCATCGTGCGCCAGCCACACCACACTGCTGGCGCCAGTGCCGAGTTTTCGCTTCAGAACGTACTTGCCGATTCTTGTTTGCATGACCTGCACTGGTCTCCAGGGGCGGTCATTGTAGCCCCAGTCATACCTCTGCATGCGTCCGACGCGATCCCCGGCGCGAGACGGCAAGCTCTTCCAGGAAAACCGGTATCCGCTGTCATGAATCAGCAACTTTGCGGGCGTAGCGTGGGTACGCACTTTCCAATCGCAACCGACTCCACATGCGTCTGCTACTGATAAACCCCAGATTTCCGGAAAGCTTCTGGAGCTTCACCTGGGCCATCAACGAGGTGCTTCCGCGCAAGAGCACGACCTGCCCGCCGCTGGGGCTGGCGACGCTCGCGGCGTTGTGCCCGC
>JANLTJ010000207.1:0-8139 GCA_031362885.1 Betaproteobacteria bacterium | reverse complement strand
GCTCGTTTGCGTCCTGCCGACCAACAAAACTTCGGCGCCCGATTCCGCGAGCCCAATTGAAATCGCCGCGCCGAGGCCCGTACCCGCGCCCGTGACCAGGGCAACTTTGCCGTCGAGGCGGAAGGAAGGTAGTTTTAGTTCATAGTTTTCGTCGGGCGTATCCATTTACTACGCCGCGGCCTTTTTCAACTTGCCGTAGCGCCGCACGCGCAAATCCGCTTGCTCTTTGTGTCCTGCGAATCCTTCCAGTGCGCAGAGCCGCGAGCACACTTCGCCGATTGCCGCGCTCGCTTCGGGGTTCACTCTTTGGTAGGTGCAGGTCTTGATGAACTTGCCGACCCACAATCCGCCGGTGTAGCGCGCCGCCTTGCGCGTGGGCAGGGTGTGATTGGTGCCGATGACTTTGTCGCCATAGGAAACATTGGTTTCCGGTCCCAGAAACAGCGCGCCGTAATTGGTCATGTTGCGCAGGAAGTAGTCCGGCTCCCGGGTCATGACCTGTACATGCTCGGAAGCAATGCGGTCAGCCTCTTTCACCATTTCCGCGTAGTCCTTGCACAGGATGACCTGGCCGTAGTCCTTCCAGGCCTGACCGGCGATCGCCGCGGTTGGCAGGGTCAGCAGTTGTCGCTCGACCTCCTTGATCGTGTCCTCGGCAAGTTTGCGCGAATTCGTCAGTAATATGGCTGGCGAATTCGGTCCATGTTCGGCCTGACCAAGCAGGTCGGTCGCGCACATCTCCGCGTCGCAGGAATTGTCGGCGATGATCAGGGTTTCCGTCGGGCCGGCAAACAGGTCGATACCGACACGACCGGACAATTGGCGTTTTGCCTCGGCGACATAGGCATTTCCGGGGCCGGCAATCATATCGGTCGGCTTGATGGTCGCGGTGCCCAGTGCCATGGCGCCGATCGCCTGCACGCCACCGATGGTGTAAATCTCATCGGCGCCGCCCAGATGCATCGCCGCGACGATGGCCGGATGCGGCTTGCCCCCGAACGGCGGCGCGCACGAAATGATGCGCCTGACTCCGGCCACGCGCGCGGTGACCACGCTCATGTGTGCCGATGCGACGAGGGGATACTTGCCCCCGGGGACGTAGCAGCCAACGCTGCCGACCGGAATGTTCTTGTGCCCCAGCACGACGCCGGGCAGGGTCTCGACTTCCACGTCACGCAGGGCGTCGCGTTGGATTTGCGCGAAATTGCGGATCTGCTCCTGCGCGAATTTGATGTCCTCGATGACTTGTTTGGGCAATTGACGCACGCAATCTTCAATCTCGCCTTTGCTCAGCCGGAAATTCTCGGGAGACCAGTTGTCGAATTTCTTCGACAGCTCCCGCACCGCGGCGTCGCCGCGATGTTCGATATCGGCGAGGATGTCCTCAACCGTCTTGCGTACCTTGACGATGTCCGCAGCATCCTGCTCGGCGGAAATGCCGGTCTTCAGAAAAACAGCCATGATCTAAACCTTCCGGGGAAATGGTTCGCCAGCAAGTCCACACCAAAGGCATGGGCATTCCTGCGTGTGACGAAAATGGAAAGGCGCTATTTTCAGGCGGATACGACGCTGGCGTCAACGCCGGCGTTTCCCGCGCTCAGAACAAGGTGTTCAGAGAAATGGAAATTCGACCTCCGGGCGCCGCCCGCCGATGACATCCGCAACCGCCTTCCCCGAACCACTGGCCAGCGTCCAGCCCAGGGTGCCGTGGCCGGTATTCAGGTACAGGTTACGGTAGCGGCTGCGCCCGATCAGCGGCACATTGCTCGGTGTCGCCGGGCGTAGTCCCGCCCAGCGCGATGCGCTCGCATAGTCGCCGGCCCCAGGAAACAATTGCTCAATCCGGGACAGGATGGCCTGACAGCGCGCTGCATTGAGCGTGGTATCGTAGCCGGTCAGTTCCGCCGTTCCGGCGGCCCGCAGCCGGTTGCCAAGTCGCGTGATCGCCATTTTGGCGTTTTCGTCACTCAGGCAGCCTTGCGGGGCAGCCTCAGGACGTGTCAGCGGCACCGTAACCGAATAACCCTTGACCGGATAAACCGGAATGCGGATGCCGGCCCGGGACAACAACAACGCACTGTAGCTGCCCAGCGCCACCAGAAAGGCGTCGGCCTTGACCAGTTCACTGCGGCCGTCCGGTTTTCGCACGACTGCCGCGAGAACCGCATCATCTTCAATGCGCAGCGATTCGATCGTGTGATCGAAGTTGAATTGCACGTTCGCCTGCCGGCATAGCGTGGCCAGATTCGCGGTGAACTGATGGGCGTCGCCCGATTCGTCATCCGGCGCATAAGTCCCGCCGATAAGTTCGATTCTCGATGCGCGTAAAGCCGGTTCGAGCTCATGGCATTCCTGAACGCTCTTGATGTGCATTTCGCAGCCATGGCCGCGCAGCAGATCCACGCGCGCGTGAGCCGCTTCGAATTCATTCGCGTCAGTATGGAATTGCAGGATGCCTTTTTCGAGATGGTCATATTGCACGCCGGTTTCACGGCGCAACGCCTTGAGCAAATCGCGGCTGTACAGCCCGAGGCGCAGCAGCGTCAGCGTATTTTGCCGGGTACGCCCGGGCAGGCATTCAATCAAAAAACGCAGGCCCCAGGACCATTGGCGAAAATCGGCGCGCAATCGAAACAGCAGCGGCGCATCCTCGCGCCCCAGCCATTTGTATATTTTCCCCGGGGCACCGGGATTAGCCCAAGGTTCCGCGTGGCTGACCGAAATCTGCCCGCCGTTGGCAAAACTCGTTTCCATTCCGGCCGCGGGCTGCCGGTCCAGCACGGTTACATCGTGCCCGTCCTTCGAAAGATACCAGGCGCTGGTTACACCGATGACGCCGGCGCCAAGAACGACGATCTTCATTTACGAATCAGGGCCAAAATTCAGAACCACTATTTAGTGCAGTTGCTGTGCAATGAGCGCTTTTTTTAAAATTACTGTGCCGTCCAGCCGCCGTCCATCAGAATATCCGTGCCAGTCATGAATGCCGTCGCATCGGAGCAAATGTAACGCGCCAGCGCACCGATTTCGTCCGGCTTGCC
Source organism: Betaproteobacteria bacterium (assembly GCA_031362885.1). Taxonomy (GTDB): domain Bacteria; phylum Pseudomonadota; class Gammaproteobacteria; order Burkholderiales; family JACQAP01; genus JACQAP01. The sequence goes on along the minus strand of JANLTJ010000207.1, from coordinate 5,098 downwards.
CCAGCGCGCCATCGGCGTCTGCGCCAGCAGCGCGGCGTTTTTCTGCGCATCGGCGCGCAGCGGCGCGGTCAGATCGGTCTCGTAAAATCCAGGGCTGATCGCCACGACCGTGATGCCATCGCCAATCAATTCCAGCGCCAGACATTTGGTCAGGCCCAGCAAGCCGGCCTTTGACGCGCAGTACACACCACGGCCCGCGCTGCCGATATGCGCCATGATCGACGTGATATTGATGATGCGCCCCCATTTCGCCTTTTTCAGATGCGGAATGAAGGCACGCGACACCAGAAAAACACCGGTCAGATTGGTATCCACGACCAATTTCCATTCGTCGAGTGATAAGTCCGCGACGGGCTTGCGCACCGCTGTTCCGGCGTTATTGATGAGAATATGCGCGCCGCCGAAGCGCGCGATCACGTCTTGTTCCAGTTTGGCGACCTGGGCTTCGTCGCGCACATCGGCCAGAAATATTTCGCTTTCGGCGCCGATGCCCGCCGCGAGCTTGCGCGTTTCCGCGAGTTTCTCGCTGTTGCGCCCCACCAGGGCCAGTCTTGCACCCGACTCGCCGAGCGCCAGTGCCATCGCCCGCCCCAGTCCGCGGCTCGCCCCCGTAATCACCGCAACTTTGCCTTGCAGGAATTTCCCTTCCATAATTTCCTCCGCTTCCGCTTTTCTTGGTGGCGCACAGTATAGCCTGCACTCCAGGAAACTCTTACCGATCATACCCGCAGGAATAGTAAGTCTGGATGATCTTGAGCATCACGCTCGGCGCATGGGCCGGGACACCGACCTCGTCGTTTCGGAAATGTCTGTCCAGAGGACTCAGGTCCATTCCCTGATCGACCAGATGCTCCGTGCATGAAGGTGCCGGATAGCACCTGAAAGTACACATCAATGGGCAGAAACTTCTGGCCAGTGTCGATGAGTAGGTAGCCGGCCATCGTGCATTTCTTTCCACAAAATCTCGATGGCCAGATATTGCAGGATGTCTATGGCAGGCGCATTATTGTCGGGCGTGTTTTCCAAAAATTCGTTCGGTTCCCGATCTCATGAGGAGGCTTCAATGTACCCATGCATGAGAATGAAGCACAGGGGTCTCGGCTGGGTCATGCTGAGTTCAGCGGTTGCCGTGGTGCTGATGGTGCCATCCGTTGCACTCCTCGCGGACCCGAGTTACCCGACAAAGCCAATCCGGATTATCTTTGCCGGGGCTGCGGGAAGCTCGGGAGACGTAAGGACTCGCGTCCTCGCGGACAAGTTGTCGGCGCGACTCGGACAGCGGTTCGTGGTCGAAAACAAGCCGGGTGCGGGCACCACCCTCGCCTCCGCGGCCGTGTTGGAAGCGAAACCCGATGGTTACACGCTTCTGTCGACGTTCACGCCAGCCTTTCCTGTGGGCCCTGTTCTCTACAAGTCGATTCAGTACGATCCCGTTACGTCCTTCACGCCCATCGCCTTTGTCAGTCGGGGCTCTCCATTTCTGGTTGTCCATCCATCGGTACCTGCGAATACCCTCAAGGAATTCGTGGAACTGGCGAAGACCAAACCTGGCGCGCTAAGCATTGCGCATGGCGGTGTAGGTGGTGCGAATCATCTCCCAGCTGAGTTGTTTATGCGTGCTGCGGGCATTCGGCTGTTGCAAGTGCCCTACAAGAGCGAAGGGGTCGCGCTTCCGGACCTGCTCGGAGGCCAGGTTTCCGCCATGTTTGCTTACGTTTCCATGGCAGTGCCCCAGATCAAGGGGGGGAAAGTCCGCGCTCTTGCGGTGGCCGGAGCACAGCGAAACGCCGCGCTCCCCGACGTTCCTACCGTCGCAGAGTCCGGGTATCCCAGGTTCCGGTTTGCGGCCACGCTACTGCTTCTCGGGCCGGCTGGACTTTCGAAGGATATTGTCACGCTGCTGAACGGAGAAGTCGCTGCAGTTCTGCGAGAACCCGATGTGCGCGCCGGCTATGAATCTTCAGGCGCTGAACTCGTGTTCGGTTCCCCGCAAGAGGTGGCCGCACTGATCAAATTGGAGACTGAAGTAAATGGCGCACTCGTAAGGGAACTCGGAATCTCCCTGGAATAGTAGCCAGGCAATCGGCTTTCCAGACCCGGAAACTGTGCGATTCCCTGGATCAAGGCGCGCCCCGCTTGGTGTCACAGCAGTCACACCACCGAGGCGGTATTGACGACAACGCCGCTGCCTTGCTTCGACATCACCGGCAGAACATGACGCATGCCGGGGAGAACGCCTTTCACGTTGACGTTGATAACTTGATCGACCCGGCAGCCCCTGCGCCGCATTTGCATCACAATCGACGACAACCACCCTGGCGCCAAACTGCGCAAACGCCGATGCGATAGCGCGTCCGATGCCGTTGCCACCACTGGTGACGAGCGCCAGCTTGGCTTTGAAGTCCGTGAGAATTTCCTGGATACCGAAAAATAAATAAATGGGTGAGGGGTTGGGTGCCAGGCAGTCGGTATCGCTCCTCGTCCGCGGCACTCGTACCGTTGCACGTTACTTTCCAAGCACCTTCCCGAATCGCACCCACCCCTTGCCGTCGAAGCGCTGAAGCTGCGCCGATTCGATCAGGAAGAAATCGCTGGCGCCGGTGTTCCACTTGATGCCCGGCAGCATCATCGGCACCTGCAGATCCTTGATACTCGTCATCTGCTTCATGACGTTTTCCCGGCTTAAGTCGTCGCCGCAGGCCTTGAGCACATGCACGACGCCCTGGGCAATCAGATATCCAGCGACGTTCAGGCTGTCGCGCATGTCACCCTCGGGAAAATGCTTCTTCATCCACGCCGAGTACGCTTTGAAATCCGCTTCGTTTTGCCATTGCGGATCGACCGTATCCTTGAAGTAATTCGCGGTAACCAGCCCGATCGATTTGTCCAGCCCGGCCGGAGTCAATACCGCACCCACGGACGCCGACACCTGGTTCAGGATATGCAGCGGTCTCCAGCCGATGTCGTGCGCCTTGCGAATCGCCTGCGCGGCGAACTTGGGCGTGGTGACGTTGAAGAAAGTATCCGCGCCGGAGGCCTTGAGGGAGACGATCTGCGAATCCACGGTGGGATCGGTCACCTCGTAGCTGACCTCCGCGATGACCATTTTTGCGGCTTTCTCGCCGAGACCATCCTTCAGACCCTTGACGTAATCCTTGCCGTAATCGTCGTTCTGAAACAGGATGGCAATTTTCGCATCAGGTTTGGTTTCGAGGATGTAGTTGGCGTAAATCTTCCCTTCGGCCTGGTAACTCAGGTTAAAGCCCATGGTCCACGGAAAATTCTTCGGGTCGCCCCACTTGGTGGCGCCGGTGTTTAGGAAAATATGCGGCACCCCTTTGGCATTGACGTACTTGTGAATCGCCGAGTTCGGTGGCGTACCCAGCGTGCCGGCAAGCAACAACACCTGCTCCTGCTCGACCAGCTTGCGCACCTGCTCCACCGTGCGCGGCGGGCTGTAGCCATCATCCAGGCTGATGAAGTTGAGCTTGCGGCCATTGACGCCGCCCTGCTCGTTGATCATCTTGAAGTATGCGGCTTCCGCGCGGCCGATGGTGCCGTAGGCCGAGGCCGGGCCGCTGTAGGGCATGGTGTTGCCGATTTTAATTTCACTGTCGCTGGCACCCGGCCCGTATTTCTTCTCCGCCTGAGCCGGTGCTGCGCCAACACAAGCGGCCAATCCCAGTACCAAAAATAATCTGTTACTCATGCGCTTCTCCTCGTTTGAAATCATGCAGTCGATGCGGATCAGACCTTACTCTTCCGGTACAGTGATCGCAGACGCAGCCATGCGAGCCGCAGAAATCCCGCCACGCCGGTTGGCATCAAGTAGACAAATGCCAGCAGAAACACTCCATAAATCGCCCAGGGCGCCGCCTTGGAAATCTCGTCGGCGAAATTCGGCACGAACTGAATGAACAGTGCGCCATAGAATGCGCCAGAGATCGATGCGATGCCACCGATGACGATGCCGATCAGGAAATTGATCGACAGTCCCGAGGTGAAACTGTCGGGTGCAACGAACTGGATCACGATGGCCCCGAGCGCCCCGGCCACGCCGGTGTAGAGCGCGCTGACGCCAAAAGTCAGGGTTTTGTAGAGTGCAATGTCCACGCCCATCGCTTCGGCCGCGACCGGGTGGTCACGTATCGCCACCAGCGCACGCCCCACACGCCCGCGCAACAGATTCCAGCCGATGACGAACATGACGACCACGATCGCCAGCGTGAACAGATAGAGCCACTGGTCCGGGGTGAGCTTCAGTCCGAACGGCGCTTCGGGTTTGATGATGACGATGCCTTGCACGCCGCCGGTCCAATGCTCGATGTGTTTGTACTTGAGAAGCTGCGGCATCGCCACCGCAAGCGCAAAGGTCGCCAGCGCCAGATAGTGGCCGCGCAGCCGCAACGCCGGCAGACCGAACAAGAATCCAAAAATAAAACAGGCGATTCCCGCCACCGGCAAAGTCGCCCAGTATGGCCAGCCGGCATGCTCCATCAGGATCGCGGCCACATAGGCACCGATGGCGTAGAACGCGCCGTGCCCGAGCGAAATCTGGCCGTTGTAACCGGTCAGGATGTTCAGCCCCAGCAGCACGATGGCGTAGACCAGCACCATGTTGAATTGGAACACCCGGTAACTGCTGACCAGAAACGGCAGCGTTAGCGCAGCGCATAACAGCAGCGCGAGACCCAACACCTGCCACACGCGCACCGACAGCCCCCCGTAACGGGGGAGTGCCATATCAGCCAACGTCGTAATGTTGTTCATGAGCTCCGTGCTTAACGATCAAATGAATAAGGTTCGAGGTGCGGGAAGGCTCCCTCATCCCCGACCCTTCCCCCGCGGAGGGGGAAGGGAGTCTCGCCCCTCGCCCCTGACACCTCGCCCCTCGAACCTCGAACCTCGAACCTCACACTAAACCCGTGTAACAAACACTTTTCCGAACAATCCGCTGGGCTTGACCAGCAGCACGCCGATGATCAGCACCAGCGCCACGGTCAGTTTCAGTTCGGTACCGATCACATAAGCGCCGAGAATATTCTCCAGCACCCCGACCGCGAACCCGCCGACCACGGCACCGAACGGACTGTCGATG
>JANLTJ010000193.1:0-28176 GCA_031362885.1 Betaproteobacteria bacterium | reverse complement strand
GAGGCCGGCCATGTTGGTATTGCCTGCTCGGGGGTCGTCAGCAAGAACAAACCGCAACGGCTGATTGGGGAGCATCGTCTCGTAAACGGCGGTGATCTGGTGTGGGAGCGGCTCCACATTCGACGTGTGGACGGCCATCATCGGGTCGAACAGAAAGGCGAGATCAATGCGCTTGGCCTCGACGGTGAGCTTGAACGCCTCGCCATCGCCGTCAAAAGACCAGGGGCGCTCCGTCGTGGCAATGGTGATGCTGGCTTCATCTCCCCGATTGAGCAGTCGTTCCTTGAGCGCACCATCGGGTGTTTTGTAAAGAACTTGCACCGCACCGTCGGCAATCGGCACAACAGCAATGACGCTCCCAATGCCGGTGGGGTCAAGACCTGTGAGCGAAAGGCCGGGTGTGATGGATTCGAGGACGATCATTTCTTCTTGTCGCTCTTGGCAATTTTTTGGGCTTCTACAAAGAGCGCGGCCTGCGTGGCGATCGTGATGCCGTTACGCCCGCAGTAATCCCGGATCAGCACTTCGATCATGTTGGCGGTCTTCGGGTCGATGCCGAGCTCGTCGGCGGTGAAGTCATAGAACAGATCGTCCACGTCCTCGAACGAGTCGCGGGCAATGGGCCAGCCCATTTCGTCGCGCAGGTAGACGATGAGCTGGGGGAACGTCTTGATGTTCGCCAGCGCGGCGCGGTTGATCGGTCGGCATCAGGGCTTCTCCGCGGGCTTGCGATCAAGGAGATGGCGTTTGTCCAGCAGACGCCGCTCGCGTTCGAGTTCATGCCGCAACTCGGCTTCCGTCGGCAGGACCTTCACATACTTGGCCGCGAAGATCTGCTTGCTCTCGGTTAGGACCGAATATTTCGCGATAGCTTCGTTCTTCTTGGAGCACAAGAATCAAGCCGATGGTCGGGTTGTCACCGGGAGGCCGCGCATGAGCATCGAAGAGGCGGACATAGGAATCCATCTGGCCGATGTCCTGATGGGTCAGCTTGCCGACCTTCAGGTCGACCAGCACGAAACACTTGAGCAAGTAGTTGTAGAACACCAGATCGACGTAGAAGTCTTCCTCTTCGAAACGCAGGCGTTTCTGGCGGGCGACGAACGAGAAGCCCTTGCCAAGTTCCAGGAGAAACGCTTGCAGGTTTTCGATGATCGCCTGCTCGACCGCAGATTCCCGGAGCGCAGGGTAATCCTTGAGGTTCAGGAACTCGAGTACATAGGGGTCGCGAATGAACTCTTCGGGCGCGATGGCAGCGAGTTTGTTCCTGGCTTCCTTCCGTACCGGCGCCTTCTTGCGACTGGCCAGCAGGCGCTCGTAGTAGAGCACCGCAATCTGCCGCTCGAGCTGCCGCGTGGACCAATGCTGACTGGCTGCCTCGCGCATGTACCACTCACGCGCCTGCGTGTCGTCCACCTGCATCAGCAGGCGGTAGTGGCTCCAACTCAATTCGTCGCAGGCCATGTGGCGAATTTCTTCGACGCCAGAAACGAGACGCACTGCGTCTCGAATCTCGAACATCCGGAAGAACTGCCGCATTTTCCGCAGATTGGTGACGTCAAAGCCTCGACCGAATTCGGTTGTGAGCCGCTGCGAGAGCTCTTCGAGAACGGCCTCGCCGTACGTGGCGCGCTTCCTGCCGCCCTGATCCTGCTCGACGATCTCCCGGCCGATGTGCCAATAGGCGAGTACCATTTCGCTGTTGACGGAACGCACGACCCGGGCCCGGGCCTGTTCGAGAATCGCCACCACGCGGGCAAACAGACTGTCCAGCGGGGAAGCCGGCGCCAGAACGTCTTTCCTCTTCTTGGCCATGGCTATTCGCTCACTTCCATCCATCCCCCTTGTCTACTTGCTACTGCCTGCGGCTGTTTTCCTACGGCCGGGATTTCGCGCGCCCGGTTCGGGAATCGCAACGCCGTTGCGACCGCAGTAGTCCCGAATCATCACGGCAACCATGTTGGCGATCGAGCGGTGCTGCTGAACGGCCGCGGCGCGCAGCCCCTCTTTCAGGGCCGGCTCGATGCGAAACGTCAATGTGGTGGTCTTGCCCGTCGCCATGGGTTCCCCCTATGCAGCGTTTGTAGTGTGAATATGCTGAAATGTACAGTAAAGGCCAATATCGTCCAATGGCGTTGACTGCATGGCGTTGACTGCAGCCGTGCCGATGGGCGAAAGCGTGTCGCTGTTGGGCGAAACCCGGTGACCCTCGCCGGAGGGCGCAATCCTGCAATCTGAAGGGGGCGTGTAGAGAGGACTCTATGAGCAAACCTTGGGAAGACGATAGCTGCGAGCAGGTGCAGTCTTACTACACCATCTATCCCGTCCCGGTCGCGGCGGCGCTGTGATGCGGCGTACCGCCGAACGAAATCACTGAGCATTTGAAGGTCGCGGTTCAGGTCCATCGTGCGGTGTATCGGCATCCTTAATCAAGTGTCGTGAGCCGCGATGCAGGGCGATGCACGAGGCCATGGACAAGGGCTCTTTGCTGGTCAGCAGGGAAAACGGCAAATCTTTTGATGGCACAACGGATCATGTCGCGCCCGAGCGGCGGCCTGTGACCCGGCAGAATCTGAAAGAGTGGATAGCGCGGGAGTTCCCAGCCGACAAGCCGGAGTTCCTGTTCGACGAAGTCGAACGCAAGACACATTCAGCAATCAACGCCGACGCAATCCGGGCCTTGCAAGCCGACCGGGATGCGGCGCACGCGGTGACCATAAAGACCGCAACACGTAGCCCGTATGCAGCGCAGCGCAATGCGGGGCAAATGCTCCGCCATGGAAACCGATTTCCCGGATTGCGCTGCGCGCCATCCAGGCTACATACCGTGGTTGTCACGGAATCAGGGCTTAAGTAAGCACCATTCGTTACCACACTTTTAACTACACTTTAGCGCCGGATGGAATAGGAACGCTTTGAATGGCCCTGGACACTTTTATACAGATAAATCAATCTAGTACAAGGTATTCACAGGCTTTATTAGGCTTCTTTGGATGCGAATCTGGCGGAAGGGGTGGGATTCGAACCCACGAGAGACTTGCGCCTCTGCCGGTTTTCAAGACCGGTGCATTTAACCGCTCTGCCACCCTTCCGATTATCACTGCATAGCCATGGTTTTAGCTTCGGCCAACCTGAAGGTTAGCGGGTGCCAAGAACGGTGCATTTAACCGCTTGCCACCCGATCCTGAGTATGGCGCACAGTCTACCGAGGTGTCTTTCTCCGCCATCATAGCGTATCGATCGGTCTGGATTGGCTGTTGAAACTTTTCTCGCAGTTGCGTAGTCTACGCAGTTGTAGTTTTCCCCCAAGGAGGAATTGGATCTATGCAACCAGAAATTCAGTACGGCACAACGTCAGGACAACTGTCCGTCGCCCAAAACAAGGTATTGAGAAATACGTACTTGTTGCTCGCTCTAACCATGGTACCAACCGTCATCGGTGCGTTCGTTGGCATGGCGACGGGTGGAATTATCATGCAGCACCCGATCATCATGTCGCTGGTGATGATCGCTGGCGTCATCGGTCTGCAGTTTGCAATCGCCGCCAACCGCAACAGCGGTCTGGGTGTGGTATTGCTGTTGGGTATGACTTTCCTGCTCGGTTGGTGGCTGGGACCGATGCTCAACTTGGCATTGCAACTGCGCAACGGGCCTCAGTTGATCGGCATCGCCGCAGTTGGCACCGGTGGCATTCTGCTGACCATGAGCCTGATCGCGACGACGACGAAGAAAGATTTCAGTTTCATGGGCAAGTTTCTGTTCGTGGGCATGATCGTGCTCCTGCTGGCCATGCTGGCGAACATGTTTTTCCAGATTCCGGCCCTGGCCTTGACGATTTCGGCTCTGGTCGTGGTCGTATTCTCGTTGTTCCTGCTGCACGATGTCAGCCGCATCGTCACCGGCGGAGAGACCAACTACATCATGGCCGCCACCGGCGTCTACATGAGCCTCTACAATATATTCGCCAACCTGTTGCACCTGCTCATGGCGTTTACCGGGCAGCGAGAGTAATTTTCCAGTATCTCGAAAAAAGGGCGGCCTGCTGGCCGCCTTTTTTTGTCACCAGCGGGCTGGTCGCAGTCAGCGTTCGAACAACGCTATCGATTCAACGTGTGACGTGTGCGGAAACATGTTGATGACGCCAGCCGCCATTAACCGATATCCGTGGACGTTCACCAACACAGCAGCGTCACGCGCCAGGGTCGCCGGATTGCAGGATACGTAGACGATGCGTGCCGGAGGCATGGCACCCAGCACCTTGACCAGTTCCATGGCGCCGTCGCGCGGCGGATCGATGAGTATGCGGTCGAAAGGTGCCAGATCCTTCCAGCCCTGTGCGGTGATCTTAAACAAATCCTGATCAATAAAGCGGCACTGATCCTGAAGGCCGTTAAGGATCGCATTGCCATGCGCGCGCTGCACCAGTCGCGCATTACCTTCGACACCGAGCACTTGCCCCCCGCGCCTTGCGATTGCGAGTGAAAAATTACCCATGCCGCAAAAAAAATCGGCAATCCGCTCGCCAGGTTGCGGGTCAAGCAGGGCAATGGCCCGGCGCACCAGAATCTTGTTGATATCGTGGTTGACCTGGGTGAAATCCGTCGCATCAAATGGAAAGCAAAGGTCAAAATCCGGTACTCGATAGCGCAGCGGCGTGAGCTGTTCCGGGAGCAGCGGGTAGACCGTATCCGGTCCTTTCGGTTGTAGCATCAGTTGCACGCGATGGCGTGCCGCAAACTGCCTCAGCTTGTCGAGATCGAATTCATCCGGTGGTTCAAGCACCCGCAGCACCATCACATCGACGGCATCACCAATGGCGAGTTCGATCTGAGGCAACCGCCCGCGAATGGATAGTGAAGCAATCAATTCGCGCAGCGGGAGCAGTAGCGCGGAAATTCGCTTGGGCACGACTTCGCAAGTCTGCATATCCGCGACAAAACTGCTGCGCCGCTCGCGAAAGCCCACCAACGTACCTTTCTTGGCGACATGGCGTACGGAAAACCGTGCCCGATAGCGGTACTCCCAGGTCGGCCCGTGGATCGGGGAGAGCATGATCTCGGGTTTCACTTTACCGATGCGGGCCAGATTGTCTTCCAGCACGCGCTGCTTGGCTGCGACCTGGGCGCGTGGCTCAAGGTGCTGCATGCTGCAACCACCGCACACGCCAAAATGGCTGCAACGCGGCTCCACCCTGGCTGCGGACGCATGGATGATGCGTTTGACTTCCGCCAGTTCGTAACTCGGTTTTCGCTGGAAGGAAACGTACTCGACTGTTTCTCCGGTCAATGCGCCCTCGATGAATATCACTTTGCCATCGAGGTGCGCGATTCCGCGTCCTTCCTGGTCAAGTGATTCCACCCGTACCTCCGGACTGACGGGTCCAAATTTCATGCTATTGATCTTTTCATAAATCACGACACGTTACTTTCCCTCATCCCAACCCTTCTCCCGGAGGGAGAAGGGCTTTTCCTCCCTCGCCCCCCGGGAGAGGGAACGAGGGTGAGGGAAACGGTGGCCAAGAACCCATGCTGTCACGTATTTGGGAATGCTCAATAGGGCTGCCAGCCAGCCAGAAATTCCCGCCAATGATCTTCTCCGGTATTGGACAGCGTCGTGCGCACCAGTTGACATTCCCGGTGATACTGCCCCTGATCGAGCACGCCCCGCACGAGCTGAAAACGCTGGTAAAGCAGGTAAGTGTTGGCGACGTCGGTTTCGCAGTAATTGCGAACAGCCCCGATTTGGCCGTGCTGAAATGCCTGCCAGACTTTCGATCCGTCCATGCCAAGCTTTCCGGGCAGACCGAGCAATTGTGCCATCTGGTCAAGCGGTGCATTGCCCCTGCCGTGATACATCGCCAGGACATCCATCAGATCGAGATGGCGGTTGTGATAGCGACTGATATAGTTGTTCCATTTGAATTCGCGATCATCTTCTCCCATGTCCCAAAAGCGCGCGGCGCGTACACCATGGATTAATGCGCGGTAGTTCAGGACAGGCAGGTCGAATCCGCTGCCGTTCCAGGACACCAGTTGCGGGGTGTATTTCTCGATGCCATCAAAGAATCGCTGCACCAGATCCCGCTCCGGCTCGGTGCCCTCTCCCAGCGACCAGACACGAAAACTGTCGCGATCGCGCAAGGCACAGGATATGGCAACGACGCGATGCAGGTGCAGTGGCAAGAAATCGCTTCCAGTGGCTTCGCGCCGTTTATCGAAAGCCAGTTGCGCGACTTCCGCGTCGCTAATGTGCGCTGAATGTGCGTAGATTCTGCGCAGACCGGCGACATCGGGGACCGTTTCTATATCGAATACGAGAATGGGCGTCATGAATACCAGGACTTGAGCCAATGCCGGATACGCTTGCGCGCGGGCAAGCCCTCTGCCGTTTGGTGGCAAGTCGTGAGAATACCGGAAATGATGCTGGCTCCTCCGAACTTTAGTCTCAGCCGCCAGGATTGGCGTCGCGACGCTGATTCCGCGATGGTTCGGCCCTTCCGCCGTCCGATGGTAAACTTCGTTCAACTACAGGCATTATTACTGGGAGGAAACTGCTTGTGAGAAATCTCGGCAGCCAGACCACGGCAGAACAATCCGCTGTCGCACACCCGGCTTTCGTCAGGAGCGCGCACCTGCTCAGCTGGGTTGCGGAAATCGCAGGGTTAACGCAACCGGCAAGCATCCACTGGTGCGACGGGTCGCAGTCCGAATATGAGTCTCTGTGCGCGCGCCTGGTAGCGGACGGCACATTGCGCAAACTCAATCCTGAACTGCGCCCGGATAGCTATCTGGCGCTGTCGGATCCTTCCGATGTCGCCAGGGTGGAAGACCGAACTTTCATATGCAGCACCCACAAGCACGATGCGGGTCCGACCAACAACTGGTGCGATCCCGCGGACATGAAACGCACGCTGCGGGCGCTGTTCAAGGGCAGCATGCGCGGCCGCACGATGTATGTGGTGCCGTTTTCCATGGGGCCGATCGGCTCCCCGCTTGCGCAAACCGGCGTGCAATTGACCGACTCGGCCTACGTCGCGGTCAGCATGCGCATCATGACGCGCATGGGTCGCCAGGCGCTCGATGCTCTCGGCGAGAGCGCGGATTTCGTTCCCTGCCTGCATTCCGTGGGTATGCCGCTTGATGGCGGACAACGTGAGGTGCCCTGGCCGTGCAATAAAGACCACAAATACATCGTCCATTTTCCGGAAGAACAGTCCATCTGGTCTTTCGGCAGCGGTTACGGTGGCAATGCCTTGCTCGGCAAGAAGTGCCTTGCACTGCGCATTGCCTCGAGCATGGGTCGCCGCCAGGGCTGGCTTGCCGAGCACATGCTGATTCTCGGAGTCGAGTCTCCGCAAGGATTGAAAAGTTATGTTGCTGCGGCCTTTCCCAGCGCGTGCGGCAAGACTAACTTTGCCATGATGATTCCACCGCGCGCTTTTGCCGGCTGGAAGGTGACAACGATCGGCGACGACATCGCCTGGATCAAACCCGATGCCGATGGACGCCTGCGCGCCATCAATCCGGAGTACGGTTTCTTTGGCGTTGCTCCGGGAACCTCGGAGAAATCCAATCCGAATGCCATGAAGACGCTGCGCGCCAACTGCATATTCACCAATGTGGCCCTGACGGCGGATGGTGATGTCTGGTGGGAGGGCATGACTGACGAGCCTCCGGCTCAACTCACCGACTGGCAGGGCCGGGCGTGGACACCCGAGAGCGGTCGCCTGGCCGCGCATCCGAACGCGCGCTTTACGGTTCCGGCGGTTCAGTGCCCTTCCATTGATCCGGATTGGGAGAATCCGCAGGGCGTGCCAATTTCAGCCTTCGTCTTCGGTGGCCGGCGCAGTACAACCGTACCGTTGGTGATTCAAAGTTCGAGCTGGATCGACGGCATCTACATGGCCGCCACACTGGGTTCCGAAACCACGGCCGCGGCGACGGCGAAGGTCGGCGAAGTGCGGCGCGACCCGATGGCGATGCTGCCCTTTTGCGGTTATCACATCGGCGACTACTTCAGCCATTGGCTGACCATGGGGCGCAACATCCGCAATCCGCCGTTGATTTTCGGCGTGAACTGGTTCCGCAAGGACGCAAACGGCAAATTTCTCTGGCCGGGTTACGGCGAGAATATGCGGGTGCTGAAATGGATCGTGGAGCGCTGTCAGGAGAGCGCAGGCGCCAGGGAAACGCCTTTGGGCTGGATGCCCCGGCATGAGGATCTGGAGTGGAGCGGGCTTGGACTAACGCCGGAACGTTTCGAAGAACTGATGTTGCTTGATCGCGATGCCTGGTCGCAGGAAGTCGCCTCGCATCGGGAGCTTTTCAGGAATCTTGAAAATCACCTGCCGGAAGAATTCATGATCCGGTATGAGGCGCTGATCGCCGGCCTGGAGCAGGCTCCGGGGCCTTGGGCCGCACTCTGAAAATCGCCGGCAAATCCGGAGTCTATTCGGCGGGGAACACGCCGGTGGAAAGATAGCGATCGCCGCGATCGCACACGATCGTAACGATGGTTGCGTTTTCGACTTCCGCAGATACCTGCAAGGCGGCCCACAATGCCCCGCCGGAAGAGATGCCCGCGAATATGCCCTCTTCCCGCGCCATCCGGCGCGTCATGTCCTCGGCATCCTGCTGCGCGATCTCCAGCACGCGGTCCACGCGACTGCGATCAAAGATGCGCGGCAGATAAGCTTCAGGCCATTTGCGTATGCCTGGAATCTGCGACCCTTCCGTGGGTTGGCATCCGACAATCGTAATGGCGGGGTTCTTTTCCTTGAAGTAGCGTGCGCATCCCATGATCGTGCCGGTTGTTCCCATGCTGCTCACGAAATGCGTGATCTGGCCATGGGTATCCCGCCAGATCTCCGGCGCCGTGCCTTCGTAGTGGGAGAGCGGATTATCCGGATTGGCAAATTGGTCGAGAATCAGGCCCTCGCCGTTTGCCTGCATGCGTTCGGCCACATCGCGGGCTTTTTCCATCCCCCCTGCTTTCGGCGTCAGCACAAATTTCGCGCCGTAGGCCGCCATGCTCTGCCGGCGCTCGATCGACAGGTGTTCCGGCATGACCAGAATCATGCGGTAGCCCCGCATTGCCGCGACCATGGCAAGTGCGATACCGGTGTTGCCACTGGTGGCTTCAATCAGGGTATCGCCCGGCTTGATGCGCCCGCGCTCCTCCGCCCTGCGGATCATCGACAGCGCAGGCCGGTCCTTCACCGAGCCGGCCGGGTTGTTGCCTTCGAGCTTGGCAAGAATGACGTTGCTGGTGGTCCCCGGAATGCGCTTCAAGCGTACCAGTGGCGTGTCGCCAACGACATCATCGAGGGTCTTGCGGGTGCCGGCTGGACTGCGATCCATCTGGACAGGTGATCCTGCTTTGAAATGGATGAACGACGCTAGCGATTGGCGAGCAGCCAATCAACATAACGCGTGACGCCCGTGTGCACGTCGGAGAATGGAGTGGAATACTTCGCGCCACGCAGATCATCGAGGTTGGCTTGCGTGAAACTCTGATATTTGTCCTTAAGGCCGGGAGGAAACGGGCCATACTCGATCATTCCCTGAGCCTTCATCGCCACACCCGTCAAAGCTTCCCTGCCCTGCGCGCACCGTACCGCATTGATGGTTGCGACCGCCACTTCGTTGAAAGTCTGCGACGCGCCGGTTCCGCAGTTGAAGATGCCGGACTTCGCCGGATTGTCCAGGAAGTAAAGGTTGACCCGCACCACGTCGTCAACCGAGATGAAATCGCGGCGCTGCTCGCCGGCGTCATACCCGCCGCTGCCTTCAAAGAGACTGACTTTTCCGGTCTCGCGAAACTGATTGAAACAATGCAGCGCGACTGATGCCATCCTGCCCTTGTGCGTTTCACGCGGACCGTAGACATTGAAATAGCGCAATCCGACCACCTGGGCACCTTTCTCCTCCCAGCGCCGGCGCACGGTCTGATCGAACAGGAACTTGGAATAACCGTAGACATTGAGCGGTTTTTCGTTCTCGCGTTTTTCCTTGAATACCGGACCGGCACCGTAAACCGAAGCGGAAGACGCATAGATCAAGGGCACCGATTCTGATTGGCAATATCTCAACAGATCCGACGAATACTGAAAATTGTTGTCCATCATGTAGCGGCCATCGGCCTGCATCGTGTCCGAGCAGGCGCCCTGATGCAAAATGGCGCTGATCTCGCCATCGAATGAGCCGGCGTCCAGAGCAGCGCGGAAGTGGTCTTTGTCGAGATAGTCGTCAATCTCGCAATCGACCAGATTGCGAAATTTCTCGCTGCGACTCAGATTGTCAACCGCGAGAATATTGGTCTCGCCACGCGCGTTCAAAGCCCTGACCAGATTGGACCCTATAAAGCCGGCCGCGCCGGTGACAACGATTCGCATAGTGGGCTCAGGAAAAAAGTTCGTCAGGACTGACTACCGCGGTGCCAAGCTTGCCAACGACGATGCCCGCCGCCTTGTTTGCCAGCCGGAGTGCCTCGGCATAGTCGGCACCGGCAGCCAGCATGACCCCCAGAGTGGCGATCACCGTGTCTCCGGCGCCGCTGACATCGAAAACTTCCCGGGCTAGCGCGGCAATGTGCAAACGATCGTTCTGGCGAAACAGGGTCATGCCCTCCTCGCTTCGGGTGACCAGCAGCGCCTCGAGCGAGAGATCTGCGCGCAGTTTCTGCGCAAGAGCCGTCAGATCCTCTTCATTCTTCCACCGCCCCGCGACTTCCCGGAATTCGGACCGGTTGGGCGTAATCAGCGTGGCGCCCTGGTAACGCGAATAATCGTCGCCCTTGGGATCGACCAGCACCGGTTTGCCGGCGGCACGCGTCAATGCGATCATGCGCTCAATGTGCTTCAGTCCGCCCTTGCCGTAGTCGGACATGATAACCAGATCGACATTGTTCAGCCGGGTCTCGAAGTCGGCGAGCTTGGACATGAGCACTTCGTGCGCCGGTTCAGTTTCAAAGTCGATGCGCAACAACTGTTGCTGCCGGCCGATGACGCGCAGTTTTATCGTTGTGGCCAGCGCGGGATCGCGGTGCAGTTGGGCGTCGATACCTTCGGTTTTCAGCATATCCTGAATACACGTTGCCGCCTCGTCCTCTCCCACAACGGAAAGCAGGCTTGCCGTGGCTCCCAAGGCGGCAATGTTACGCGCCACATTGGCCGCCCCGCCAAGGCGCTCCTCGGTTCGCCCGATCCTCACCACCGGTACCGGTGCCTCGGGCGAGATGCGACTGACATCGCCGAACCAATAACGGTCGAGCATGACATCGCCCACGACCAGCACTCGCGCCTTTGCCAACGCTTCACGCTTCACGCCCGTCACCTCCCGCTCCTCGTCTCTCGCCTTATGGCCTGCCCATCGAGAAATATTCGATGCCGTAATCGCGCATCGCCATCGGATCATAGAGATTGCGTCCGTCGAAAACCACCGGAGTCTTCAGACGCCTCTTCATGTCATCGAAATCGGGACTGCGAAACTCCTTCCACTCAGTAACGATAATCAGCGCATCCGCGCCATCAAGCGCGCTTACCGTGGAGGACGCGAACCGCACACCCGGCTCTTTGGCGAAGATCTTGCCGGCTTCCTCCATCGCCACCGGATCATAAGCGCTAACGCGGGCCCCCCGCGACAATAGTCCGTTGATCACCACCCGGCTGGGCGCCTCCCGCATATCGTCGGTATTCGGCTTGAACGCAAGACCCCATATCGCGAAATTTCGCCCATCAAGCTGCTCGCCGAAACGCATCCGCACCTTTTCCAGAAGGCGTTGCTTCTGATTGCGATTGGCCTTCTCCACGGAATCGACAATGGTCATCTGCACCCCGTATTCACCGGCGGTGTGTTGCAACGCCTGGATATCCTTGGGGAAGCAGGAGCCGCCATAACCCACGCCCGCATACAAAAAGTCATAACCGATGCGCTGGTCGGAACCAATTCCGTTGCGTACCGATTCGATATTGGCGCCGAGCTTTTCCGCCAGATTGGCCAGTTCATTCATGAAGGAAATACGCGTCGCCAGCATCGCGTTGGCGGCGTACTTGGTGAGCTCCGCGGAGCGCACATCCATGATGAGAAGACGATCATGGTTGCGTAAAATGGGCGCGTAAACCTGACGCATGATCTGCGTGGCACGCTCATCGGTGCTGCCAACGACGATACGGTCGGGTCGCATGAAGTCCGCGACGGCCGCACCTTCTTTCAGGAATTCCGGATTGGACACCACGCTGAACGGCAAATCGAGCCCGCGTATTCCGAGTTCTTCGGCGATGGCCGCACGTACCCGGTCGGCAGTGCCGACCGGAACAGTGGATTTATTCACGATGACCCGATAGTCGGTCATGTTGCGTCCGATATTGCGGGCGGCGGCAATGACGTAACGCATGTCGGCAGAACCGTCCTGGTCCGACGGCGTGCCCACGGCGATGAACTGAACAGCGCCATGGGTCACGCTTTCAGCGACGTCGGTGGTAAACCTCAGGCGTCCGGCGGCGACGTTATGCTTGACCAGTTGCTGCAATCCAGGTTCATAGATGGGAATGCTGCCCCCACGCAGCAGCGCAATTTTTTTCTCGTCAATATCCAGGCAAACCACGTCGTTTCCGAGATCGGCAAAGCAGGCGCCCGACACCAAACCGACATAACCACTGCCGATAACCGTTATTTTCAATTCGCTACCCCCGGAATCGCAATCTCGCGATTGATGCGCGCCAGCACTGCATGCGGATCGGGGGCGCGTGTGACCGATCTGCCAACTACAAGATAACTGGCCCCGGCTGCCATGGCCATTTGCGGGGTCATAATGCGTTTCTGGTCGCCTGTTGCATCTTCCGGCAAACGAATGCCCGGTGTTACGCGCAAAAATCCACTGCCGTGCCGCTCACGAATGCCGGCAGCTTCATGAGCCGAGCACACCACCCCGTCCAGCCCGCATTGCACGCTCAGATCGGCCAGCCTCATTACCTGGTCAAGCGGGCTTGCGCCAATGCCGATTTCGCGCAAGTCCTCCTCCGACATGCTGGTGAGGACGGTGACCGCGATCAGCTTCGGTCGATGGGGCAAGGAGTCAATGGCCGCGCGCGCTGCGCTCATCATCGCCCGGCCGCCCAGGGCATGTACATTGATCATCCATACACCAAGACGAGCAGCTACCTTGCACGCCTGGGCCGCCGTGGTCGGGATATCGTGAAATTTCAGATCAAGAAACAGATCAAAACCGCGCCCGACCATTTCCGCGACGAAGTCGGGACCCGCGGCGGTAAATAACTCCTTACCGACTTTCAGTTTACAGTCCCCGGGATCCAGCCGGTCAACCAAACCCTTCGCGGATCTGGCATCGACAAAATCAAGGGCGACAATAACGCGAGAGGTCATCGGGCGGCCTCTCTTTCCTCGGTGCGCCGCGGTGGATAGGTCTCCCAGCCGTTACAGGCCGGACAATGCCAGTAGAACTGACGCGCCTTGAAGCCGCAGCTCTCGCAGCGGTAAAGCGCCAGGTTGCGGGTGTGCTGATGGACGAGATTCTTGATCAACTGGAGTTCATGACGACGCTCGGCCGGCGCCTCCAGCAATTGCGCTTCCAGCAATTTATCGAGCCCCAGCAAAGTTGGATTGCGCGCCAGCTCGTCGCGTATCAACCGGTAGGCATGGACAGCGCCTCGATGGTCAAGTTCAGCCTGGAAAATGACATTTAGCAGATCAAGCGACGGATAACTGGAAAGATAACCGCGCAGCAACTGCAACCCTTCTTCTTCCTGGCCGAGGCTGCGATGGGTAGCCTGCATTTTCTCTGCCACCAGGGAGACATAGGCCGGATTCTGGCTCTCAATGCCTTTCCAGTATTCGATGGCCGCCCGCGGTCTTCCCTGCCCCATTTCAGTATCGCCAAGCAGTATGCTTGCCCGCGCACATTTTCGATTCACGTTCAGGGCTTCGCTGAGGTAGTCACGCGCCTGGTCCCAACGCGAATGGGTAATTTCAACCGCGGCGAGTTCGCAATAGAAATGGGCAATATCCTTCGCGCTCGACTGGCCGGATATCGAGTCCATCTTGCGCGAGGTTTCAATGGCTTTTTTCCAGTCCTTTTCCTGCTCGTAGATTTCCAGCAGAAATTTGAATCCCTGCTGTTCGTACTGCGTTCCCTGGAGCTGGCTGAAATACTCCTCGGCCCGGTCCAGCAATCCGGCTTTGAGATAGTCCTGCGCAAGTTCGAACAGGGCCGTTGTTTTCTGTGCGGGCGCCAGATCGGCCCTTTGCAGCAGGTTCTCGTGCATGCGAATAGCGCGCTCGACTTCGCCGCGACGGCGAAACAGGCTGCCGAGTGCGAAGTGCAGCTCGATGGTTTGCGGATCGACTTTTACAACCTCGATAAAGGCCTCGATCGCCTTGTCCGGTTGCTCATTCAGGAGAAAATTGAGTCCCTTGAAGTATGACAAAGGCAGCGACCTGGACTCGGTAAGCAACTGTTTGATGTCCACGCGCGCGGCAATCCAGCCAAAGGCGAAAAACAGCGGAAACCCCAGCAACCACCAGAGCTCGAATTCCATGGCTCAGATCAAGTACGAAACAGAGTAGCGCGCCAGTAACATGGCATCAGGACAAATCCGATGGTTGATCTGGCTTGGCGCGCAATTCCTTGCGCAATCGGAGAATTTCGTGCCGCAACCGGTACATGTGGGCTAAACATCCTAGAAAGCCGGCCAGGACACCGGCGGTGAAAAAAACCAGTGCCACGAGTGCCAGTGGCGCTTCCCAGTGCGTCCCGGGATAGAAACGCACCGTGACGTGATCCGAATTCTTCAGCGCGAAGCCGAGCAACAGCACGAAAACGACGGCGCGAAAGGCCCAGGTCAGGTAACGCAACGTGGTGGTCTCTTGCAATTGAGCATCGCGGCCGCGAACGCAGGGCCACGCAGAAAAAAGCGGCACCATCTCACGATAGGCCGCCCATTCGGTTCACTGTCGAAATCCCGCCGTCTCGTCAACTACTGACTCTTGAAGTCCACGCGCTCGCGAAGCTCCTTGCCCGCCTTGAAATGCGGAACATGTTTCGCCGGAACATGCACTTTGTCGCCGGATTTCGGATTGCGTCCCACGCGAGGCGGACGGTAGTTCAGGCCAAAGCTTCCAAATCCGCGAATTTCGATTCGATGCCCCTGTGCCAGACTTTTCGTCATTGCATCCAGGATCATTTTCACCGCGAGTTCGGCATCGCTGGCGACAAGCTGCGGAAAGTGCGCCGCCAGCTTGGCTATCAAGTCCGACTTGGTCATGGCGCGTCCTATTGCGCGGAGTTTTTGTTATCCAGCTTCGCTTTGAGCAAAGCCCCCAGGTTGGTCGTACCTGCGCTTGGAGCGGCGTCCACGGCATGTTTTTGCATGGCCTCGGACTCGTCCGCCGCATCCTTCGCCTTGATCGAAAGATTGATGTTGCGGTTCTTGCGATCTATATTGATGATCATCGCGTTCACCTTGTCGCCTTCCTTAAGATGAGTCCGGATGTCCTCGACCCGGTCGCGCGTCAATTCGGAAGCGCGCAGATAGCCTTCGATGTCGGTGTCGAGCTGGATTACCGCGCCCTTGGCGTCCATCGATTTCACCACGCCATCGACGATACTGCCCTTGTCGTGGCTGGCCACGAAACTCGTGAAGGGATCGCCTTCAAGTTGCTTGATTCCGAGGGAGATGCGTTCGCGCTCGACGTCAATGGATACGACCACCGCCTCGACCTCGTCACCCTTCTTGTAATTGCGCACCGCCTCTTCGCCGGGCACGCTCCACGACAGGTCCGAAAGATGCACCAAGCCGTCAATGCCACCCTGCAGTCCGATGAAAATGCCAAAATCAGTGATCGACTTGATCTGACCCCGTACCTTGTCACCCTTCTTGGCGCTGGTTGCGAATTCATCCCAAGGATTGGGCTTGCACTGCTTCATGCCCAAAGAGATACGGCGGCGATCTTCGTCGATCTCAAGGATCATGACTTCCACTTCATCGCCCAACTGTACGACGCGGGACGGGTGGACGTTCTTGTTGGTCCAATCCATTTCGGATACGTGCACCAGACCCTCGATGCCCTGCTCGATCTCCACAAATGCGCCGTAGTCGGTGAGATTGGAGACCTTGCCGAACAAGCGCGTTCCTGTCGGATAACGGCGGGACAGACCCACCCAGGGGTCATCCCCGAGCTGCTTGAGTCCGAGCGATACGCGATTTTTCTCCTGATCGAACTTCAGGATTTTTGCCGTGACTTCGTCTCCGACATTGAGCACTTCCGAAGGATGCTTGACGCGCCGCCATGCGAGGTCGGTAATATGCAACAGGCCATCGATGCCACCCAGATCCACGAACGCACCGTAGTCGGTGATGTTCTTGACAATACCCTTGACCACTGCGCCTTCCTGCAGGCTGGCGAGCAGGTTTTCGCGCTCGGCGCCCTGAGTCTGCTCCAGCACGGCACGGCGCGAAACTACCACGTTGTTGCGCTTGCGATCGAGCTTGATGACCTTGAATTCGAGCTGCTTTCCTTCGTAGGGATTGGTGTCCTTAACCGGGCGGATATCGACAAGTGATCCGGGCAGAAATGCGCGAATGCCGTTGACCATGACGGTCAGACCGCCTTTGACCTTGCCATTGACCAAGCCCTGGACCAGCGTACCTTCCTCCATTGCCTTTTCCAGATCGTGCCATGCCGCGAGGCGTTTGGCCTTTTCGCGGGACAGCCGGGTTTCACCGTAGCCGTCTTCAAGCGTCTCAATGGCAACCTTGACGTAGTCGCCAATGTTGACCTCAACCTCACCGCGATCGTTTCTGAATTCATCCGCGGAGATGAAACTTTCCGACTTCAAGCCGGCATTGACTACGACGAAGTTCTGATCCAGCCGGATCACTTCCGCCGTGATGACTTCACCGGCGCGCATTTCCTGCCGCGACAGACTTTCTTCAAACAGCGCGGCAAAGCTATTTTCGTCGATGGCGGAAATGGGGATGTTGGGTTGAGTTTTCATGTGCAAAGGGTTGGGACTCGCGGAAAAACCGTTACATTTAACGGGTTGATTAATCTACCCCATCAACCGTGGAAAAAACTCCCTCCTATGTCGGCTCATGCCGACGGGATACGGGTCATTCGTTCAGCGGGATGGAACCTTGTGCGACGCCAACTCAAAACACCGGACAATCTGGGCTACCACTTCTGATATGGATATCCCAGTAGTATCAATAAATTGGGCGTCAACGTCCTTTCGCAGAGGCGCCGCACTACGCTCACAGTCACGAGCATCGCGCAGGCGTATGTCCTGCAAAAGGGTGGCAAGATTAGCATCGAAACCTTTTTCTATCAACTGTTTATAGCGGCGATTGGCACGTTCCTCGGCTGACGCGGTGAGGAATACTTTGAGTGTCGCGTCCGGAAATACGACCGTAGCCATGTCACGTCCCTCCGCGACCAATCCAGGATACCGGCGAAAGACCTGCTGGCGACGCATAAGCCCCTGACGAACTGAAGGAAAAGCGGCAATTATTGAAGCCGCCTGGGATACGGCCTCGGTACGAATGGCTTCCGTCACGTCGTCATCCTTCAGCAGAATCGCGCCCTGGCTGAAGTGAACCGGCAGCGTCCTGGCAATCTCACCCAACGCGTCCGCGTCGGCCAGATCAATCCGGCCGCGCAGCGCCACCAACGCGACCAACCGGTACAGCGATCCGCTGTCGAGATAGTGAAATCCAAGCTGCTCAGCGACTCGTTGCGCAACCACCCCTTTTCCGGTGGCTGAGGGTCCGTCAATGGCAATCAGCGGCGCCGACGACAGCGAAGTCACTTCCGCGAAGCGCTCGAAGAAATCCGGAAACGTCTTCGCCACGCAGGCCGGCTCGTTGATGCGTACCTGCACGCCGCCGAGCGCGGCCAGCGAAAAACACATCGCGATGCGATGATCGTCGTAGGTATCGATTGCGGCGCGAGGCGCAAGGCGCGAGCTGTCGGGCGGAGTCACCCGCAGAAAATCCGCGCCTTCCTCCACCGTGGCGCCAAGCTTGCGCAATTCAGTGGCCATTGCCGCAATGCGGTCAGTCTCCTTCACGCGCCAGCTGCCGATATTGCGCAGCCGGCTGGTGCCATCGGCAAACAATGCCGCCACCGCGAGCGTCATGGCGGCATCCGGAATCGCGTTCAAATCCAGGTCAATGGCCCGCAACTTCCCGTCAA
Source organism: Betaproteobacteria bacterium (assembly GCA_031362885.1). Lineage (GTDB taxonomy): Bacteria > Pseudomonadota > Gammaproteobacteria > Burkholderiales > JACQAP01 > JACQAP01. Next base: position 9,967 of record JANLTJ010000193.1, on the reverse strand, counting down.
ACGGTGCGGCGGCCTCGATCCAGTTCTCACCCATTTCGATCCGTGCTCCCATGCGCGCCAGGGCGGCGGCGAACTCAACATCTCCCTGAATGCTTGCGCGTCCCACGCCTTGCACGCGCACCGGACCGCCGCCGATGGCCCCCGCGGCCAGAAAATACGACGCCCCCGAGGCATCCCCTTCAACATGAATCTCGCCCGGACTGACCAATCGGCAATCCGCGGGTATCGAGAACGACGACCAGCCATCGCGTTTGACTGTCACGCCGAAGCGCGCCATCAGGTTGAGCGTAATGTCGACATACGGCTTGGAGATCAACTCGCCGATCACCTCGATGGTGATCGGCCGACCGGCAAGCGGCAGCGCCATCAGCAGCGCGGTCAGAAACTGGCTGGAAACGTCGCCGCGTACCGCAGTCCGCGAGCCGCTGTGTGGCAGAGCAGGATTGAGTTCCAGAGGCGGATAGCCCTTGTTGCCCAGGTAACGAATGTCGGCGCCCAGACCGGAAAGCGCATCGACCAGATCGCCAATCGGGCGCTCATGCATCCTTGGTACACCGGACAGCTTGTAATGCCCTCCGCTCAGCGCGAGCACGGCAGTCAGGGGACGAAACGCGGTGCCGGCGTTGCCCAGGAACAGGTCAGCCTCCCTGACCGGAAAGCTCCCCTCGCAACCCTCGACCACAACGGTCTCGTCACCGCGTTTGCTGATTTTCACGCCGAGGAGACGCAAGGCGTCCAGCATGCGCTCGACATCGTCCGAAGCCAGAAGGTTGTAAACAATCGTATTGCCGCGGGCCAAAGCCGCGAGGAGCAGTATTCGGTTGGAAATGCTCTTTGACCCTGGCAGACGCACGATGCCGGCGGCGCAATCGAGCGGGCCAATGTCCAGATGGTCAGGGAAGGCACGCATTTCCGCAGATCGGCTCGGCTTCAGGACTCGCGCCGTATCCAGGCGTTTCGCGCAGCGCGTGCGGTTTGAAACATGTGCTCGATCTGCACGGCGTCCGCATCGCGGATCAGTTCGCTGAGTTGCGCGAGCTGGGATTGATAGCTCGCGATGTCCGCCAGCAGCGTGTCGCGATTTGCCAGAGCAATATCGCGCCACATCTCCGGGGAGCTGCTTGCAATGCGAGTGAAGTCCCGGAATCCGCTGGCGGCGAAGCTAAACAGCTCTCCAGCATCGCGGCGCGTCGCAACCATATGCACCAGCGTATAGGCAAGCATGTGCGGAAGATGGCTCACCGTGGAAAACACCTGGTCATGATGGTCGCAGGACATGCGCTCGACGCGCGCGCCGCAGGCTTTCCACAGGGCTTCGACACGGTCTATGGCGCCAGCGTCACTCTCCGGCAACGGCGTGAGAACCACATTGCGCCCCACAAACAAGTCCGCCCTGGCGGCATCGACCCCCGTCAGTTCGGCCCCGGCAATGGGATGCGCGGGAATAACCCGCGACAGCTGAGTTGGCAGCAATCTGCGCGCGGCGGCAACAAAATCAGTTTTAGTACTGCCGGTATCGGTGATGAGTGTTGGCGCGCCGACCGATGCCGCCAGGCGGGACAACACGCGATCGTTCTGCTGAACCGGCACGGCAAGCAACACAATGTCCGCGCTTTTGACGGCTTCGCTGACATCCTCGCAGGCCTCGTCGATGACCCGCAACTCGAGCGCGCGCTCTATATTGGCACGGCCACGCCCCACTCCGACGATGCTCCGCACCTTGCCGGAACGCCTGAGTGCCGCTGCGACTGAACCGCCAATCAGACCGACGCCGATGATGGCCAGTCTGTCGCATTGGAATTCGCTCAAAAAAGCGGCCCGCCCATGCAGTTGGCTACGTTGGTCATTTGAGCCCGATTCATTGGAGCACGAGTTCCAGCGCGGACAGGAAACGTGCGTTCTCGGCCTCGGTGCCGATGGTTACGCGCAAATACTCTGGCATGCCATAGGAGGCAATGGGCCGCACGATCACCCCTTGCCTGAGCAAGCGCTGAAAAATCTCCGCGGCCGGCCCCACTTTGACACTGACAAAATTGCCGTGGGAAGCAATCCACGACAGCCCGAGACCGCGGAAGCCCGTGGTCAGCCCAAGCATCCCGCTTTTGTTGAGCTGCGCGCTTTGCTCCACGAACTCCTCGTCTAACAGTGCCGCAACGGCGGCGGCTTGCGCGATATGGCTGACATTGAATGGCTGGCGCACCCGATTCGCCAAGTCCGCGATTGGCGCACGCATGACACCGTACCCCACGCGCAGGCCCGCGAGTCCATAAGCCTTCGAGAACGTCCGAGACACCACGAGATTGGGAAACTCCTCAACCCAGCGCAACGCATCACCGCGCTGATCGGGCTCGAGATACTCGTTGTAGGCTTCGTCCAGAATCACCACGACGTTTCCCGGAACATTCTTCAGGAATTCGCGGATTGACGTGGGCGCAAGCCAGGTCCCCGTCGGGTTATTCGGATTGGCGACGAAAACAATGCGCGTATCGTCCCGGATCGCCCGCGCCATCGCATCCAGGTCGTGGCCAAATTCGCGCGCCGGCACTGCGATACCAGCGGCACCCGTAGCCTGCGTTACCAGTGGGTAAACGGCGAATGCATGCTGCGAGTAGACCGTGGAACATCCCGGCGCCAGAAATGCCCGCGCCACCATCTCGAGCACGTCGTTGGAACCATTGCCAATCACGATGCGATCGGCGCTCAGCCCATAGCTGCGCGACAATGCCAGCTTCAGGGCAAAGCCGTTGCCGTCCGGATAGCGTGCAGTCTCGCCGATGGCGGCATGCATCGCTTCGACTGCCTTTGGGCTGGCGCCGCGCGGATTCTCGTTAGAGGCAAGCTTGATGATGCTCGATTCCTGCAAGCCCAGTTCGCGGGCCAATTCCGAAATTGGCATGCCCGGTTGATAGGGCGCGATATCGCGTATATAGCGCGGCGCGCGCGCGCAGACGTCTAATACATTGCCCACCGTGTTGTTCATTGCACGGCAACCGGATAGGAACCGAGAATTTTCAGAAATGCGGCCCGATTGCGCATTTCAGCCAATGCGCGCGCCACGTTGTCGTCTGATTGATGGCCTTCCATGTCCAGGAAAAAGACGTACTCCCATAACCCCGTCCGAGACGGGCGGGATTCGAGCCGGGTCATGCTCACACCATTGCTTGCCAGCGGCGTGAGCAATTCATGGATCGCACCCGGCACATTACGCGTGGACAAGACCAACGAAGTTTTGTCTTTTCCCGACGGAGGAACATCCAGGCCGGAGATGACGACAAAGCGTGTGGTGTTGTTCGGCTCGTCTTCGATGCTCGCAGCCAGCACCACCAGGCCGTAATGCTCTGCCGCCGCACGACCGGCAATCGCCACCGATTCCGCATCTTCCTGCGCCATGCGGGCCGCCTCTGCATTGCTCGCGACCGGGATGCGCTGCGCATGTGAAACATGCTGCGACAGCCAACGGCTGCATTGGGCAAGGCTCTGCGCATGCGAATAAACGCGCCTGACTGCGGAAAGATTGCTCGCTTTCGATAGCAGGTTCTGATGTATCGGCAGCAGCACTTCTCCGCAAATCTTCAGGGGCGTCGAGAGCAGCAGGTCAAGCGTGCGGCCCACCGCGCCCTCGGTCGAATTCTCCACCGGCACCACGCCGTACCCAATCGTTCCCGATTCCACGCAACGGAAAACTTCGTCAATCGAAGGGCAAAGCAGAACCGGTGATTGGCCGCCAAAATGCTTGACCGCCGCCTCTTCGCTGAAGGTTCCTTTTGGACCAAGACTGGCAACCGTGAAAGCGTCCTCCAGCGCACGACACGCGGAGATGACTTCGGTAAACAAGTGCATGACCGTCTTGTCGGACAACGGGCCAGGATTACAACTGGACAAACGCCGTAACACCTGGGCCTCGCGTTCAGGGCGATACACCGTGCCGTCGCCCTTGAGCTTTCCGATCGCATGCGCCGCCGATGCGCGCTCGCTCACCAGCTTGAGAATTTCGAGATCCAGTGCGTCGATGCGCACGCGCAGCGCTTTGAGGTTGTCCGCCATGGACTACGACGTCGCAGGCAAGTAATGCACCGCAAGAACGCCGGCGATCGATGAAATTGTTTTTGTTACGGAAGCGGGTGCCGCGCTATCCACGTCCACCAGGGTATAGGCCATATCTTTCTTGGACTTGTTGAGCATATTGTGAATATTCAATCCGGCCTGGGCCAGCGCGGTGGAGATTTGTCCCACCATGTTTGGCACATTGGCGTTGGCAATGCCCAGCCGGAACGGTGATTCCCTGGACATGACCACATCCGGAAAATTCACTGCATTCCTGATATTCCCGTTCTCCAGATAGTCGCGCAACTGATCGACCACCATGATGGCGCAATTTTCTTCGGCTTCCAGAGTGGAAGCACCCAAATGAGGCGTGGTCACCACCGACGGATGACTCTTGAAACGACTTCCGGGGAAATCGCACACATAAGCCTTCAGGTGTTTTGCATTCAATGCGTCAAGCACAGCGGTGTTATCCACGATGCCATCGCGCGAATAGTTGAGCAGCACGGCGCCGCGTTTCATCAGAGCAATGCGCCGCGCATCCATCAAACCCCGGGTTGCGTCGAGCAAGGGGATATGCAGCGTCACGAAATCGCTGATACGCAGCACCTCCTCGATGCTGTGTGCTTTCTTGACCTGGGAAGGCAGACTCCAAGCGGCGTCCACCGTAATCTCAGGGTCATACCCGCACACTTCCATGCCCAATTTTATGGTTGCATCGGCAACCAGACTGCCGATTTTTCCGAGACCAACAATGCCGAGCACACGCTGCGGCAGCTCAACACCGGCGAAATGCTTCTTGCCGTCTTCAACCTTCTTGTCGATTTCCTCGTCGCTTCCGAACAAGGTGTCGGTGAACCGGATCGCGGGCACCAGATTGCGTGCGGCAATGAGGATTCCCGCGATCACCAGCTCCTTGACCGCGTTCGCATTGGCACCCGGCGTGTTGAACACCGGGACACCGCGCTTGCTCATTTGCGCCACCGGGATATTGTTGGTTCCCGCGCCCGCCCTGCCGATGGCCCGTACCGAGGCCGCGATCGTCATGTCGTTCATGTTGTGGGAACGAACCAGGATCGCCCGAGGTTCATCAATTTTTGGTCCGACCAGATACCGATCCGCGGGCAGGCGCTTCAATCCGGTCGACGAAATGGCGTTCAGCGTCAGAATATGTGTCGGATCAGCCATGACTTTTTTTACACATAATTTTTCTCGAATTCCTGAAGATATCCAACCAAGGCCTGCACCCCCTCGACGGGCATCGCGTTGTAGATCGATGCGCGCATGCCACCGACGGAACGATGTCCCTTCAATTGCAGCAGGCTGCGCTGCTGGGCACCTTTCAGAAACGGCTCATCGAGAGATTCGTCGCGCAGCTTGAACGGCACGTTCATGCGCGATCGGTCGCGCTTTTCCACCGGACTGACAAACAAACGGCTTTGATCCAGATAGTCATACAACAACCCGGCTTTGGCGATATTGCGTTGTTCCATCGCAGCCAGGCCGCCCTGCTGCTTGAGCCACGCAAACACCAGGCCGGCAATATAAACCGCGTAGGTGGGCGGTGTGTTGAGCATGGAATCGCTGTCTGCCTGCTGTTTATAGTCGAACGCTGACGGGGTAATCGGCAAAGCTTCTCCGATCAGGTCGTCGCGGACAATGACAATAGTCAGCCCCGCAGGGCCGATATTCTTTTGCGCCCCGGCGTAAATCAGGCCATATCGGGAAACATCAACCGGGCAGGACAGAATGTTCGAGGACATGTCGGCCACCAGCGGAACCCCCCCGGTGTCCGGAACCCAGTGATACTCCACACCGCCGATGGTCTCATTGGAGCAGATGTGAACATAAGCCGCATCCTTGCTCAGCCGCCAGGTTTCGCGTGGCGGCACATAGCGAAAATTGCGATCCTCACTGGAAGCCGCCACATTCACGTTGCAGTACTTCCTTGCCTCCTTGATCGACTTCTTCGACCATTCGCCGGTATTGATATAGTCGGCACCGGCGCGGCCGCGTAGCAGGTTCATCGGCACGATCGCGTTTTCGCCGATCGCTCCGCCTTGCAGGAACAGCACTTTGTAGTTCTGCGGTATGGCCATCAGTTCGCGCAAACTGGCTTCCGCCTGTGCGTGAATCGCGATGAACTCCTTGCCACGGTGGCTCATCTCCATGACCGACATGCCGCAACCGTGCCAGTCGAGCATCTCGTCGCGCGCTGTTTCGAGAACCTGCTGTGGCAGAACCGCAGGTCCCGCACTGAAATTAAAGATTCTGCTCACGTTCACTGCTCCGACTTATTCAATTCGATTCGGTTCAATTCCATCATGTTCAATGGGTAACTTGGACGGCGCGTCGGTACTCCGGCCTGTTCGGTTCAAATCTGCTCATCGCCACCGTCCGCATCGGCCGGACCCTGGTCAATGCCGGTATCGCCTGCGTCCGCCTCGTCAGCGCTTTCCTCCAAACCCGCTTCCAGACCTTCACCGGTATCCACTATTTTCTGCAAGCCGGCAAGTTTCTCGTCCGCCCCCAGATTGATCAGCGTAACGCCCTGTGTAGAACGGCTCATCTCCCGAATTTCGGAAACCCGGGTGCGGATCAGCACACCGCCGGTTGTGATCAGCATGATTTCGTCCTTTTCCTCAACCAGCGTCGCCGCGACGACATTTCCATTGCGGGCACTGGTCTGAATTGCAATCATGCCCTGCGTCCCCCGCCCATGCCGGGTGTATTCCCCAATTGGGGTCCGTTTGCCGTAACCGTTCTCGGTGGCAGTCAGAACCGAAACGGATTCATTTTCGGCCACCAGCAGCGAGATGACTTTCTGCGCGCCCGACAATCTCATGCCGCGCACGCCGCGCGAAACGCGGCCCATCGGACGTACGTCCTGCTCGTCGAATCGAACTGCTTTCCCTTCGTCCGAAAACAGCATGATGTCGTGATGTCCGTCTGTCAGCGCAACACCGATCAAATGATCACCCGGATCAAGATCCACGGCAATAATGCCGGAGGGGCGTGGTCGCGAAAAATCGGACAGCGGTGTTTTCTTGACGATGCCACCGGACGTGGCCATGAAGACATACTTGGTTTCGTCGAAATCGCGCACCGGGAGAATCGCGTTGATTTTTTCGCCTTCCGTCAGCGGCAGCAAGTTGACAATCGGCTTGCCGCGGCTGGCCCGGCCTCCCTGCGGCACGTTGTAAACCTTGATCCAGTACAACTGCCCGCGGCTCGAGAAACACAGCACATAGTCATGCGTGTTGGCAATAAAAAGGTTGTCGATAAAATCGTCTTCCTTGGTTGCCGCCGCCTGCTTTCCCCGTCCTCCGCGCTTCTGAGCCCGATAATCGGCCAGCGGCTGCGCCTTGACGTAGCCACTGTGAGACAGCGTAACCACAACGTCTTCGGGCGCGATCAGATCTTCCATGCTCAGATCTTCGGCGTTCGTCACGATCTCGCTGCGACGCTCGTCGCCGAACTCATCCCGGGTCTCGGTTAGTTCCCGGGCGATGATCTCGTTGATGCGCTCCGGCTTCGCGAGAATGTCGAGAAGGTCGGCAATGGTGTCCATGACCTCGCGGTATTCGTTGACGATCTTTTCCTGCTCCAGTCCGGTGAGACGCTGCAACTGCATCTCCAGAATGCGCTGCGCTTGCACTTCCGACAGGCGGTAGCCATCGGCCTGCAATCCGTAGTCCGCGGAGATGCCCTCCGGGCGTGCCTGGCCGCCTTCGGTCCGGGCCAGCATGGAGGCCACCAGCTGCGATTGCCAGGTCCGCGACATCAATCCGCGCTTGGCCTCGGACGGCGCCGCCGCCGCCTTGATCAGCGCGATGATCTCATCAACGTTGGACAACGCGACCGCGAGGCCCTCCAGAACATGGCCCCGGTCACGCGCCTTTTTGAGTTCAAAGACCGTGCGCCGCGTGATGACCTCGCGCCGATGACGCAGGAAAGCGTCCAGTATCTGCTTGAGATTGAGCAGCCGTGGCTGGTTCTCGACCAGCGCCACCATATTCATGCCGAAGGTGTCCTGCATCTGTGTTTCTTTGTACAGATTGTTCAGGATGACCTCGGGAACCTCCCCGCGCTTGAGTTCCAGTACCACGCGCATGCCGGATTTATCGGATTCATCGCGAATTTCCGACAAACCATCGAGCCGCTTTTCGCGCACCAGTTCGCCGATCTTGATCAGCAACGAGGATTTGTTAACCTGGTAGGGCAACTCATCGATGATGATCGCCTGGCGGTTGCCCTTCTCCAAATCTTCCACGTGAGTGCGTGCACGGATAACGATGCGCCCGCGTCCGGTCCGGTAACCCTCCTTGACCCCGGCAGTTCCATAGATGATTCCGCGAGTAGGAAAATCCGGCCCCGGAACGAGATCGATCAGCTCTTCCAGACTGATATCAGGCCGCTCGAGAATGGCAAGACAGGCATTGATAATTTCGCCCAGATTATGCGGAGGGACATTGGTTGCCATGCCCACCGCGATTCCGGAAGAACCATTGATCAGCAGGTTCGGAATCCGGGTGGGCAGGACGCTCGGTTCCAGCTCCTTGCCATCGTAATTGGGGGCGAAATCGACGGTTTCCTTGTCGATATCGGCGAGCAATTCGGACGATATTTTTTCCAGCCGGCACTCGGTATAACGGTAGGCAGCCGCGGAATCGCCGTCGACCGAACCGAAATTACCCTGGCCGTCGATGAGCACATAGCGCATGGAAAAGTCCTGAGCCATGCGCACCAGGGCTTCGTAAGTCGCCGAATCGCCGTGCGGATGATACTTTCCGAGGACATCGCCGACCACGCGGGCGCACTTCACGTGTGACCGGTTCCAGACGTTGTTCGCCTCGTGCATCGCAAACAAAATGCGACGGTGCACCGGTTTCAGGCCGTCGCGCACGTCCGGCAGTGCGCGGCCCACGATCACGCTCATCGCGTAATCGAGGTAGGAGCGTCGCATCTCCTCTTCAAGGCTAATGGGAAGGGTTTCTTTGGCGAATTGATCCATCAGGGGGAGTCGATTTTCATGTTACAAACTGTCACTAAATTCCGATGCTTTGACTACGGCAAGTGCGCCGGGCACGCCATGCCTCGTTCGACGGGCATAAGAGGCGAAGTTTATCATGGCGCCTCTTCCCGAAGCATTGTTTACCTGCGGAAATTCAGCTAAGCGGCAGGGTATTTCGCCAGTGAACCCGGTGCGTGAAGGCCGATTTCCTCCTTGACTTATTGATTTAGAATTGCTGTGCCTGACGCTATCAACCCGTCAAGGAATGGGTAATAATCCACCCGAGCACCCCCACGATCAGGAGACACGGCAATGCGACCAAAGACCAACCGACTGTTAATGTTGCTTGTAGGCGTTGTAATTTCCGGATGTGCCAGCCAAACCGATCGCAGCAGTTCCGGGGGGGGTGCGCAGAACCGTTCGCAGCCCGACCAAGAATCGGTCCAATTCATCAATCGACCTCTCGACGAAAGTCCGCGACCCAAGCCGGCACCGGCCCCCGTGACTCGACCGACCGAGGCGGCTGCGGATTTTCCGGTTACCACATACGAATTACCGCAAGACCAGCCAGAAGGAGAAGTCGAGGATATTGGCCTGCAGGAAGACGAATCGGTCTCGTCGGAGCAAGCGGCGGGCCTTGCGTCAGAGGATTCGGTCGGCGATACCACGGAATTCGACGATGGGCAGGACGAGGCCGAAGTCGAGGACCTCGGCACTCAGGAAGACGAGTCGGTGTCACAGGAACAAGCGGTAGCCCTTGCGTCAGAAGGTTCGGTCGGCGATACCACGGAATTCGACGATGGGCAGGACAAGGCCGAAGTCGAGGACCTCGGCACTCAGGAAGACGAGTCGGTGTCACAGGAACAAGCGGTAGCCCTTGCGTCAGAAGGTTCGGTCGGCGATACCACG
>JANLTJ010000142.1:0-10486 GCA_031362885.1 Betaproteobacteria bacterium | reverse complement strand
ATTCGACCCGACAACCTGCTCGACGAGCCGGTCGAGGAGATTGTATCGACCCGAAGTCGTGAGGCCGTGAGATGCGAAGGATGAAGAGTTAAACGAAGAACGAGGGATGACACATGAGCGCGAGAAAGCTTCTGAACGCGTTTGAGCTAACTGCGGTAACGTTCGTGGCCGCGTTGCTTGTCGTAGACACTGCATGGGCGCAACAGCGTTATTCGATCGAATCCGCTGGCGAGGGACAGACCAGTAGCAAATACACTCAACAACTCGCAATAGACGTCGGTGACGTATCTGGACATCAGGTGCGCGTGGTGGAGATCGTGCGTACTTATTCCGAAGCAACGAAGCTCCGGATCATGGGTACACGAGTTAAAGAGAGTTCCCTACGAGGGATGACCGACTACGTGAACGGCAGCGGTCCGGCGCGCGGATACTCGGTGTGGATTCTCGATGACGAGGAGAAAGTTTTTCTCGCGTGGGACTCCATCAGCCAATCGGAGCCGACTGCATCTGGATTCAGAAAGGGATCGAGTGAGGTCGTTACGCGAATTACCGGTGGCACGGGAAAGTACAAGGGCATCCGAGGGTTGATGCGCGACACCGTTCAGTTCGACACCGATCCCGCAAGTGGTTACAGCCGCGGCACGACTAAAGGCGAGTACTGGTTCCAGGAATAGCCCCTTACTCAGTAGTCTCCAATATAGGCGACAGATATTTCCAGATACTCTCTGGAGACGCTGCGGCGTTTCGTGTCGTCCCTGTTACTGACTCCTGAGTAAGCCCTGATTCCGTGACAACCACGGTATGTAGCCCGGATGGAGCGCAGCGCAATCCGGGAATTCAGTTCCATGGCTGAGCATTTCCCCCGCATTGCGCTGCGCTGCATACGGGCTACGTGTTGCGGTCTTTATGGTCCCAGTGCCGTATTCTCGGGTAAAGACGCTTACTTAGTAGTCGCCAATATAGGCGACAGATATTTCCAGATACTCTCTGGAGACGCTGCGGCGTTTCGTGTCGTCCCTGTTACAGACTCCTGAGTAAACAGCCTTCCAGAGCAGGGGCAGGCCGCTGATCACCAGAAGAATGCTGATAAAGCGGCCGACCTGCTCGCAAGTCAGTTTCGCGTGCAGGCGGTGGCCGATGGCGAAGCCGACCGGCATCGACGGCAGCAGCAGCAGGAACGCCCACCAGACTTCGGACTGTAACAACAGGCCGGAAATCAGATTGACCGTCAGTCGCAGCCCAGTGCTGAACGAGAACCCCGCCAACAGCGTGGCGCGCATCTTTGCCGGGTCAGGGATGCGCGCCGCCAGGTCGGTCGCGTAAATCGGCCCGCCCATGCCGAACAATCCACCAATCACCCCGCCGATGAGTCCGGCCGGGATACCCCACCAATGCGAAATCAGTTTGGTCGCCGGCCTGGTCAGCAGGCGATAGACGCCGTAACTGGTGACAAAGCCGCCCAGCATCAGCAATGACGCTTGTTTCGGCAGCGTTGCCAGCAGCAACACGCCGGTCAGAATGCCGGTGATGACTGCCGGAATCAGCCATTTCAGTTCCGCAGTGTCGACATATGCTCGCGGAATCTCACTCCGCTGGAGACGGTGCCCAGAAAGTCCACCATGACGACCAGCGACACGATGGTTTGCAGCGGCAGAAAGTGCATCAGCAGCGCAGTCGTGACCAGTGCCGAGCCAAAGCCGGAGATGCCGAAAATGAGGTAGGCCAGCAGCCCGATAAACGGCACGGCAAACAGCGGTTCTGGCGCAAAGGGCATGGCGGTCAGCAAGAAAAGAAGGCGCGAAGTCTAGCGCTGCCTCCCCATCTATAATGCGGCGTCAGACGCAGTGCCGGGAGAAAACAAAATGCAGCATCAACGCGCCGTAATCATCGGCGGCGGAACCATGGGCGCCGATGTGGCGGCGATTTTTGCCGCAAGCGGCATGAGCGTGGACATCGTGCAAAGACCGGGCAAGACCCGCGATACGCTGCGCGAGCGCGTGGACCGATCAGTGCGCGATCTCGGTGCGACGAATTCCGATGTGTCGCTGCATGATGCGGCTGGCGATGTCCCGTGGCGGCAGGCCGGCATCGTGGTCGAATCAGTGAGCGAGGATTTGCCGCTCAAGCAGCGCATATTTGCCGAACTCGAAGCTCTCGCACCCGCCGATATTCCGCTGACCAGCAATTCATCGAGCTTTCCGATCAGCCGGATTTCCGCTGGACTGAACAGCGCGCACCGCATGCTCGGACTGCATTTCTTCATGCCGGCGCATATGGTGCCGCTGGTGGAAGTGGTGCGCTCTGCGGCCACCGATACTGGCGTTGCGCAATCGGTATTTGATCTGATGCGGCGCCTGCACCGCAAGCCGGTCATGGTGGCGAAAGACATTCCCGGTTTTCTCGCCAATCGCATGCAGCATGCGTTGATGCGCGAAGCCTGGTCGCTGATCGACCGTGGCATCGCCACGCCGGGGGATGTCGATATCGCAGTGCGCTATGGCTTCGGTTTTCGCTATATCGCCGCCGGGCCGATTTTGCAAAAGGAGATGTCCGGGCTCGACGTGACCTATCTCGCATCGAGGGCTTTGTTTCCGGACTTGTGCAATGACATCGAACCGATCGCGGCGCTTGCGGAAAAAGTGAAAGCCGGTCACATCGGGATGAAAGCCGGCAAAGGCTTTCAGGACTGGCCTGCCGAAAAAGTTGCCAAGGCTAAAGCGCGATACCGGATCGCGCTCAAGCGCGCGCTGGATATATTGAATGCCGAAGATACCGCCGGTTGATACTGACCATGTGGTTCTCGTACATGGCCTGTGGCTGAACGCGCTGGCCATGAAGCCACTTGCCGCGCGACTCAACAACTGCGGATTCAAGGTTACCCGCTATGGATATCATTCCGTGCGCCGCGGGCTGCGCGAGAACGTGCTTCGGCTCGCGGCCTTGTGCGAACAAGTCGGCACCCCGCTTCATCTGGTCGGCCACAGTCTGGGCGGTCTGCTCATCATGACGCTATTGCATCATCACCCACGCATTCCAGTGCGGCGCGTGGCACTGCTCGGCAGCCCGTATGCCAACAGTGCGGCCGCGCAAGGTCTGTCGCATTCGGCAACGGGTCGTGGATTGCTCGGTCTCACGATTCAGGATTGGCTGCGGCAGCCGCGTCCGCCGATTCCGGCCGGTGTCGAAGCCGGCATCATCGCCGGCAACTTGTCTATTGGCCTGGGCAGATTGTTTGTGCGACTACCAAAGCCAAACGATGGTGTCGTTGTATTGGACGAAACGCGCGTGCCGCAGGCAGCCGATTCGATTGTGGTGCATACCAGTCACAGTGGAATGCTGCTTTCGCCGAAAGTCGCACACGCGGTGTGCGCATTCCTGAAAAACGGTCGCTTCGGGGCATGAGGTTACAAGGACTGGTCTGCGTGCTTGCGCTTGCGGGTAGCCTTGGCGGCTGCTCGAGCATCGGCTACTACTACCAGGCGGTCGAAGGGCAGATGCAGATCTGGAAGCGCAGCCGCCCGATCGCGGAGGTGATCGAGGATGAGAAAACCCCGGCAGCCATGCGCTCACGGCTGGAGATGGTGTTGCGCGTGCGCGATTTCGCGTCCGCTGACCTGGCCTTGCCCGACAACGGCAGCTACCGCAGTTACGCTGACCTGGGACGCCCGTTCGTGGTCTGGAACGTCTTTGCAGCGCCGGAGCTCTCCCTCGTGCCGCAGGAGTGGTGTTTTTTCTTCGCCGGTTGCGTGACCTATCGCGGATATTTCAATCAGGCTCGTGCCGATCAATTCAGCGAAGAACTGCGCTCCAAGGGTCTGGATGTCTATGTCGGCGGCGTGCCTGCCTATTCCACGCTGGGCTGGTTCGACGATCCATTGCTCAATACTGTCATGCCCTATGCCGATGCCGAACTCGCGCGTCTGATATTCCACGAGCTGGCGCATCAGGTCGTGTATGTTTCCGATGACACCCTGTTTAACGAGTCCTTCGCCACCGCCGTGGAACGCGAAGGCATTGAGCGCTGGCTCGCGCGCGAAGGCGATGCCGCGATGCGCGCAGCGTTCGAACAGCACGAGGCGCGCAAGACAGCGTTTATCGCGCTGATGATGGAAACTCGCGGCCGTCTGAGCGCGCTTTACGCCAGTGGCGCATCTGATGTGGACAAGCGTCGCGAGAAAGCCACGACATTTACCGCTCTTAAATCGCAATTCCAAACACTCAAAGCGGCCTGGGGTGGCTATACCGGCTACGATCGTTTTTTTGCGCAAGAGCTGAGCAACGCGCATCTGGTGCCGATCGCGACCTACTCGGAACTGGTCGCCGGATTCCGCCGCCTGTTGGCCGACAACGATGGCGACTTCAACCGCTTTTATATCGCCGTCAGGGAAATTGGCAAACTTCCGGTTGCACAACGACGGGCGAAACTGAAAGCGGACTGAACTTCGTCGCACCGGTGATAAACTGACGGGATGCCACCCGCCATGTTCCGCATCACCACGAATTCATGAGTGACTCCACCGACGTCAATACCTTGCGCCGCATTCTGCGCGATTGCAAGAACATTGCCGTGGTCGGCTTGTCCGCCAACTGGTATCGGCCCAGCTATTTCGCTGCCAAGTATATGCAGGAACACGGCTACCGCGTCATTCCGGTGAATCCGATGTACCAGGAAGTTCTGGGCCAGAAATGCTATGCGTCGCTGAAAGACATTCCCGAGAAAATCGACATCGTGGATTGTTTCCGCAAGAGTCAGGATATAGAACCGATCGCTGACCAGGCCATCGCCATCGGCGCAAAGGTGTTGTGGTTGCAACTCGGCGTGATGAACGAACCAGCTGCCGCGAAAGCGCGCCAGGCCGGCCTCGAAGTCGTGCAGGATCGCTGCGTGAAAATCGAGCACGGCCGCCTCTTCGGCGGACTGAACTGGGTTGGCGTTAATACGAAAGTCATTTCCTCGAAACGACCGCGCTGGTTGCCATACTAATGAAGCGGTGAACGGTAGAAGGAACGCATTCATCTCTGCTCACTGTTCAAGGCTCACCGTTCGCCGTTCACAATTCACCGTTCACTTATGACCGTTTCCTGATTACCGATCACTGGAATCACCATGGCAGACAGAGAATTCGGATTCGGCACCTTGTGCCTGCACGCAGGACAGATCCCTGACGCGGCTACCGGTGCGCGCGCGGTGCCGATCTACCAGACCACGTCCTTCGTGTTCGATTCCGCCGAGCACGCCGCGAGCCTGTTCAACCTGCAAACTTTCGGCAATGTCTATTCGCGCATTTCCAATCCCACCGTAGCGGTATTCGAGGAGCGCATGGCCGCGCTCGAAGGCGGGCGCGCCGCACTGGCTGCTTCTTCCGGCCAGGCGGCGCAGATGTGCGCATTGCTGACCATCCTGCGCCAGGGCGACGAAATCGTTTCTTCCAGCACGCTCTACGGCGGCACCTATTCGCAGTTCGACGTGACTTTCCGCCAGTTCGGTATCGACACGGTTTTTGTAAATTCCGATGACCCGGAGAATTTCCGCAAGGCGATCACGCCGAAGACGCGCGCCATCTATGCCGAGACCATGGGCAATCCGCAGATCAATGTGCTGGACATCGAAGCCGTGGCGAAGATCGCCAAAGAGGCTGGCGTGCCGCTGGTTATCGACAACACCTTCGCTTCACCGTATCTGTGCCAGCCGATCAATTTCGGCGCCGACATCGTGATTCATTCCGCGACCAAGTTCATTGGCGGCCACGGCACCACTATGGGCGGCGTGGTGGTCGAGTCGGGAAAATTCCCCTGGGGTAACGGCAAGTATCCGATGATGACCGAGCCTTCGCGCGGCTACCACGGCGTAATTTTTCACGAAACCTTCGGTGATTTTGGCTACACCATGAAGTGCCGCATGGAAACCATGCGCACACTGGGCCCGGTGCTCTCGCCGTTCAGTGCCTGGATGTTGCTGCAAGGGTTGGAAACGCTGCATGTGCGCGTTGCACGCCACGTTGAGAACGCGATGGCAGTGGCGAAGTTCTTGCAGGATCACGCGCGCGTGTTGTGGGTGAATTATCCCGGCCTGCCTGCGAGCAAATACCACGTGCTCGCGCAAAAATATCTGCCCAAGGGCAGCGGCTCGATCATGACCTTCGGCATTAAAGGTGGCCTGCAGGCAGGCGTGAAGTTTATCGAGGGCTTGCAGTTCTGCTCGCATCTGGCCAATGTCGGCGATGCAAAGACGCTGGTGATTCATCCCGCATCGACGACGCACCGCCAGTTGTCCGAGGAAGACCAGATCAAGGCGGGTGTCGGACCGGACATGATTCGCCTGTCCGTTGGTATCGAGGACGTGAACGACATTCTGTGGGATCTCGATCAGGCGCTGGCACAGTCCGCGGCGTGATACCGTCATCGCGACGCTGTATTGCCGGCTGACTCGACAATGAAAGGCATGGTGTGGCCGGTTCTGGTCACCATGGCCATTCAGTCCCTGGTATCCATGGTGGTGTATGCACCTCCGGTGCTGGCACCCGTGGCGCACGCTCAGATCGGATTTCCGGCCAGCACGGTCGGCATTGTGTCCGCGCTGATTTATATGGCTGCAATGATTTCCGCGATGCTCGCAGGCCGCCTCATCAACCGCCTTGGGCCCCTGCGCGTAAGTCAGATATCACTGGTTTGCTGCGCCATTGGCATCGCGTTGATGGCAAGCGCCAATGCCTGGCTGATTGTGTTCGGCGCTTTGGTTATCGGCAGCGGCTATGGAGTTACCACACCGTCGAGTTCTGCCATCCTGGCCGACCGCACGCCGGCAGGCATGCGCGCTTTCATTTACTCCGTGAAGCAGACCGGCGTGCCGATTGGCGGTGCACTGGCGGGCGCCTTGATTCCTTTACTGATCGCGGCATTCGACTGGCGCGCGGCTGCGCTCATTGCCGGCCTTGGCTGTTTCGTGCTGGCCGTTGCCGTGCAGCCCTATCGCGCCGGCGTGGACTTGGTTCAACACGCACCGCGGCCGGTGACAACCGGCAATATTCTTGAGCCGATCAGGCTGGTCATGTCGCATCTGCGGTTGCGCGAATTGGCTTTGGCCTCTTTCGCCTACGCCGGCATGCAAATGTGCCTGGGCTCTTATCTAGTTGTGTTCCTGGTTGAGCACATCAATCTGTCGGTGGGCCGTGCCGGAGCAGCATTGGCCGTTGCCATGCTGGCCGGCGCCGCCGCACGAGTAATTTTCGGAATTGTCGCGGACAACTGGCTCGCGCCGCGTCTCTTGCTGGGCGCGATTGGCGCAACTACGGCTTGCTCTGCTTTCGCCGCCGCATTGATGACGCCTGACTGGCCGTACATCGCAACCCTCGTCGTCAGCTTCGTCTTTGGTGCCAGCGCAATCGGCTGGAATGGTGTGTTCCTGTCGGAAGTTGTCCGTCTGGCACCGGCGGGAACTGCCGGGTCCGCAACCGGCGCGTCGCTCGCGATCACCTACGCAGGCGTGGTGTTTTTGCCAACCGTCTTCTGGGCCATCGTTCATTTCAGTGGCAGCTACCCGGCTGCCTTGGTCGCGGCAGGACTGTTTACACTCTGGCGTGGCGCTTACTTTTTCCAACCGGGCGTTGATGTGAAGTTGTCATAGTGTGACACTCCCTGATCCCAAGTCACTGTTCACGGAGGGCCGTGCGCGCTCGTCTAGTCTCGATACCCTGAGGTAGGATAGGACGTCGTAAGCCCGAGCCCGAACCGCCCGGCAGGTACAAGAACAGGAACAACATGGATCAGGCCACCCACAACAAGATCGTCTCGTTCATCTGGGGCATCGCCGACGACGTTCTGCGCGACCTGTTCAAGCGCGGTAAGTACCCCGACGTCATCCTGCCGATGTGCGTCATCCGGCGCATGGATGCGGTACTTGAGCCGACCAAGCAAGCGGTGCTCGATACAAAGAAAATGCTCGACGACGCGCGCATCACCGAGCAGCGCGCCGCGCTTGCCGCGGCGGCGGGTCAGGCCTTCTACAACACCTCGAAGTTCACGCTGCGCGACCTCAAGTCGCGCGGCAGCCAGCAGCAACTGCTCGCCGACTTCGAGGACTATCTCAACGGCTTCTCGCCCAACGTCCAGGACATCCTCGACAACTTCAAGTTTCGCAACCAGCTCACGACTCTCTCCAAGGCCGACGCGATCGGCACGCTCATCAACAAGTTCCTCGATCCCGAGATCGACCTCTCTCCGGCCGGTATCGACAACCATTCGATGGGCACCGTCTTCGAGGAGCTGGTCCGCAAGTTCAACGAGGACAACAACGAAGAGGCGGGTGAGCACTGGACGCCACGCGATGCTGTGCGGCTGATGGCGAATCTCGTGTTCCTGCCGATAGAGACAGAACTCAAGTCCGGATCCTATCTCCTCTACGACTGCGCCTGCGGCACCGGCGGCATGCTCACTGTGGCGGAGGAGACGCTTGCGGCGATCGGCGCGAAGCGCAAGCAGCAGATCACGAGCCACCTCTATGGTCAGGAGATCAACCCCGAGACCTACGCCGTCTGCAAGGCGGACATGCTCCTCAAAGGCGAGGGCGAGAGCGCCGACCACATCGTCGGCGGCGCGGAATGGTCCACGCTTTCGCACGACGCTTTTCCCGCGCAGGAGTTCGATTTCATGCTCGCCAACCCGCCCTATGGCAAGAGCTGGAAGAAAGACCTCGAAGCGATGGGCGGCAAGGATGGGATGCGCGACCCGCGCTTCAAGGTGATGCACACGGGCGAAGAGTTGTCGCTCGTCACCCGCTCCAGCGACGGCCAGATGCTCTTCCTTGCCAACATGGCGTCGAAGATGAATGGCAGCTCGGCGCTCGGCAGCCGCATCGCCGAGGTCCACAACGGCAGTTCGCTGTTCACCGGCGACGCGGGCCAGGGCGAGAGCAACATCCGCCGCTGGCTTATCGAGAACGACTGGCTCGAAGCCATCGTCGCGCTGCCGCTCAATCTGTTCTACAACACCGGCATCGCCACCTATATCTGGGTGCTTTCGAACAGGAAGCCCGCGCATCGCAAGGGCCAGGTGCAGCTTGTCGATGCCAGCCAGTGGTTCAAGCCGCTGCGCAAGAACCTCGGCAAGAAGAACTGCGAACTCTCGCCCGAGGACATCGAGCGCATCAGCCGCACCTTCCTCGACTTCAAGGAAACGCCGGAATCGAAGATCTTCCCCAACGCCGCCTTCGGCTATTGGAAAGTGACGGTCGAGCGGCCGCTGCGCCTGCACAGTCAGCTTTCCCTAAAGGCCATCGAGACATTGCGCTTCGCGTCGGGCGAAGAAGACCTCCGCGCTGCGCTCTTTGAGGAGTTCGGCGACGACCTTTTCTCGAAGTTCGCAAAGATATTCTCCGCGCTGGAGAAGCGCCTCGATGAATGGGATGGTGACGAGGACGAGGGCGACGACGAGGAAGGCGGTGCCAGGAAGGGCCTGCCCGAGAAGAAGAAAAAGAAGCTGCTCGATCCGAAGACCTGGGAGCGCGACGGCCGCCTGGTCGAAGCGGCTACGGCGTTACGCGCGGCGCTGGGCGACGGACTCTTCGAGGACCACAACATCTTCCGCGACCGCGTCGATGCCGTGCTCAGGAAGGCTGGCCTCAAGATTCCGGCCGGCGACCTTAAGCAGATCCTAAAAGCCGTGAGCTGGCGCGTCGAGACCGCGCCGCCCGTCATCGCCAAGGAGCACAAGCCCGGCAAGGTGAAGGCCGACCCGCTGCGCGGCCTGTTCGCCGCGACGGTGGACGGCAAGCCCGCGATCGTCGAATACGAGCCCGACTCCGACCTGCGCGACACCGAGCAGGTGCCGCTCCTGGAAGACGGCGGCATCGAGGCATTCATCCGCCGCGAGGTGCTGCCGTACACGCCCGATGCCTGGATCAAGGAGGACGCCACCAAGATCGGCTACGAGGTGAGCTTCACGCGCCACTTCTACAAGCCGCAGCCGCTGCGTACACTGGAGGAGATCAGCGCCGACATCCTCGCCATCGAGAAGGAGGCAGAGGGGCTGCTGGATGGCTTGCTGAAGGGAGGGACACATTCGTGAAGAAAGCGAATAAGCGGCCCGGCCCCAGTTCTGCCGAGTCGACGAAGCTTCTGTCCGCAGCAAAGGCGCCGGCTGGTATCGACGAAGCGACCCTCCTCTCCGATCTACGGACTCTCATCCAGTCCGCCCGTCAGCGGATTGCGACAGTCGCTAACTCCACCTATACGCTGCTTTGCTGGCAGGTAGGGCGCCGACTGCTCCGGGAGAATCTTCAGGCGGGACGTGCAGCTTATGGAAAGCAGATTCTTGCGACAGTGTCGCAAGAATTGACGGCGGAGTTCGGCACTGGGTTCAGCTATACCGCCCTCACCCGGATGGCCCGGTTTGCCGAATGGATGACCGATGACCAAATTCTTGCGTCACTGTCGCAAGAATTGAGCTGGAGTCACTTCGTCGAGCTGCTCCCGATCAAGGACCCGCTCGC
>JANLTJ010000140.1:0-1818 GCA_031362885.1 Betaproteobacteria bacterium | reverse complement strand
TCCACCTTCGGGAGATTTTGACCGCAGCTTTTGTACTTTCTGTTAGACGTTCTGAGGGCTTCAGGTGCGCGCAGCGTTGAATATCTGGCGCGCGGCATCGATGACTTCGGAAGCGGTGAGGCCGGCTGGCCCAATGCCGTTCGCCTCCAGATGATCCGCGGCCAGTCCATGCAAATGCACTCCGGCGAGCAAGGCCAGATCGGGATCGGCGCTTTGCGCAATGAGCGCGGCGATCATGCCGGTGAGCACATCGCCCATGCCCGCTGTGGCCATGCCGGGGTTGCCGCTGGTATTCAGATACCAGTTTTTGTTCTTCAGCGCGCATACGCTGCCGCTGCCTTTCAACACCACGGCGGCGTTGAAACGTTCCGACAACCTTTGTGCCGCGGCGATGCGGTTTTCCTGAATTTCCCGGGTGCTGGTGCCAAGCAGACGGGCCGCTTCGGCGGGATGCGGGGTCAGAATCGAAGCCGCGCTGCGCGCGCCGAGTTTCTTCTGCAAACCGGCATCGGCCGCAATGAGGTTCAGCGCATCGGCATCGAGTACCAGGGGCACCTCATGGGCGAGCACGGCGGCCAGCGCGTGCTGCGCTGCCTGCGATGTCCCCAGGCCCGGGCCCACCGCGATGCAGTCCTGCCCCTGGGCTTTGAGCAAATCCTGCGCCGGGCGCAGCATGAGCTCCGGTTGCACCAGATCGACCGTGGGCGCATCCGCGAACAAGCCCACGTACACCCGCCCGGCGCCGAGTTTCAGCGCCGCGCGCCCCGCCAGCAGCGCGGCGCCCACCATGCCGGGCGCGCCGCCGAGAATGCCGACGTTGCCGAAGCTGCCTTTGTGGCTGTTGCGTTGACGTGGCGGCAGCACGGTTGCAATCAGCGCGGATTCAATGCGCCAACCGTGCGCTTCGGTGATTTCCGGTACGGTGACGCCAAGCGATTCAAGTTGCACTTGACCCGCATGGTCCGGACCGTCAAGGGTAAACAAACCGGCTTTGAGGCCGAGGAACGTAATCGTATGACGGGCACGCATCGCGCAACCCAGCACGCGCCCGCTGTCGGCATGCAGTCCGCTGGGAATATCGATGGCGAGAATGGGAAGGCCGGAGGCGTTGCTCCAGTTCACCAGTTGCGCATGCCGATCGTCCAGTACGCGTTCCAGCCCAATACCGAACAGGCCATCGATAATCAGATGCCACTCGCCCTTCGCCGGCAGTGCGTCGTGCAAGGTGCCGCCCGCCGCGCGCCAATCGGCCAGGGCCGCCCTGGCATCGGCCGGGAGTTTCGCTTCGACACCGGTAAAGACCACCGTGACGTCATACCACCATTGCTTGAGTTTGAGGGCCGCAACGAATGCGTCGCCGCCGTTGTTGCCTGGTCCGGCGAATACCAACACGCGTTTGCCGCGTTCGCCCAGCAGTTCGCGCGCACATTCGCCCACGGCGGCGCCCGCGCGCGCCATCAGGGGCGTTGGCGAGGGTTGTCCCAGCACGCCTTGTTCGATTTGCCGGATTTCCCTGGCGAGAAAAACCGGTGTGAAAGCGTTGCGCATGAGGCAGATTAAACCATGGCAGGCCGGGTTAAACCATGGCAAGGCTATAATTCGACTTTAACGATTCGTCGATGCCGAAATGCCAGATTGCTTGACGCTGCGCGGGCGCAATGCCCTGTCTGAATTCCGCCTCAAGAAGCTCTCGCAAGCGCTCAGGAGCAGCAAGACCCTCTCCGAGATTACCGCGATCAGCGCGCAATACTGGCATTTCGTCGCATTGAAAACACCGCTCCAACCCCCGCAACGCAAGGTTCTCGAACGCCTGCTGAC
>JANLTJ010000108.1:0-20385 GCA_031362885.1 Betaproteobacteria bacterium | reverse complement strand
ATGGCCTGCTCCATGCCACCGGCGCGCAAATGTTCGGGCAGAACGCTCCAGGTATAGGTCTCCACTTCCAGATGCGCCGATACCGGGTTGCGGCGGTGAATGCCGAGCACCTCGCTGATGAAGGAACGTGTCGATGAGAACGCTCCCAGGTTGTCCATGAAAATCGGCACATGAAAGTGCACGCGCCATTCGCGTCCGTCCGCCTGGCCGGTTGCGGTGGCCAGGGCCTGCGGCAGGTCGGCGTAACGCCGGATGCCGGCCGGACCTTGTTCCACCACCTGGTGCAGATAGACGGGATCGTCGAATTGCCTCAATGCGCTCACCGCGTCCGGCGTCAATTCCGGAAGGCGAAGACCGGCGCTGATCTGGAGTTTGGTGACGCCGATCCCGGCGTCGCGCAGCTCGCGAATGCAGCCCGCCGGATCTTCGAATTCGACCGCGGCGTGACACAGGTCCAGGCACAAACCGATGTGCGCGCGCAATGCGCTTGCCGCGGCTGCGCTGCCCAGCCCGGCGAGTCCCCCCAGGCGACGTACCGCGCCGGCACTGAATAAATGCGTCTCGAAAAACCGCACACTTTCGTCGATGGTTTCCAGAAAACAATGCGGCTCGGGTTCGATCGCCAGAGCGATATGGCGGCCGCTGCGGCGTTTGATCTCCACCAGACTGGCGACATGCCGCAGCATATTGTCCGCAATGCGTTCCACATCGGCGCTACCGCGCATGGCCGGTTTGAACGCGCCCGGAACGGTGCTGATGCTGCCATCGACGCCTTCGGGCAGCAGTTGCGCCAGGAGTTGCGCCAACTCGTCGGTATAACGCAGGCGCTCGTCGTCGCGCCAGTCAGGAAGATAGACCTCTTCCTTGACACGCGTGCCATGGAACGGTCCGTAGGGAAATCCATTGATGGTGAAGACGTAGAGCTTCTCGCGCGCGAGCCATTCACGGAACCCGGCCAGCGCGCCTGCGGCTCCGAGCTCGCGCGCCGCGCGCGCCGACAGGCGCAAGCCAATTCCGAATGGCGCGCCGGGTGCCACGCGCTCGCGCACCGCCGGAAAGTAGCGTTCGAGGTTGGCGCGGACTTCAGCCCAGGATTCGCCAGGATGGATGTTGCTGCAATAGGTCAGATGAGCGCCGTGCGCGCCGATTCTCACTGTCCGGTTTCTTTCCGGCGCAACCATGCCATCGCATGATGAATCTTGTCGTTCTCCATTGCATGCACTTCTTCGCCGCGGCCGATTTCGCGCAACAGTGTGATGGTCAATTCGCCTCCGAGGTGCTCGCGGAACTCCTCGATGCCGCGCAGAATCATCAGGCCGCCTTGCGCGTCGCGGGTTTCCATGGCCGGATGCCACAGGTGAAAACCGAGGCGTTTGAGCAACTGGTATACGCGCTCCTCGCCGCCCTGCGTCAGCATGCCGATCTGCACCGAGTAGCGGGTGTCAAGCGCCAGACCGATCGCCACCGCTTCGCCGTGGCGCAGCTCGTGGTTGGTCAGACCTTCGAGTTTGTGCGCCGACCAGTGGCCATAGTCCAGAGGGCGCGCGCTGCCGGTTTCGAACGGGTCGCCACCGTGCGCGATCTGACGCATGTGCAGTTGCGCGCAGCGCCGGATCATGCGCCCCATGGCTTCCGGCGCGCATTCGCGCAGGGCTTGTGCATTTGTCTCCAGCCATTCAAAGAACAAGGCGTCCCGAATCAACGCGACTTTCACTGCTTCGGCAATGCCGGCAATCTTGTCGCGCGGGTGCAGCGTGCGCAGAAAGTCGGCATCGTTCAACACCGCGAACGGCGGGGCGAAGGCGCCCAGCAGATTCTTCATGCCGAAGGCGTTGACGCCGTTCTTCACGCCGACACCGGAATCGTTCTGCGCCAGCACCGTGGTGGGCACCCGGATGTGGCGGATGCCCCGGTGCGTGGTGGCGGCCACAAAACCGATCAGGTCAAGGAAAGCGCCGCCGCCGATGCCGACCACGAACGCATGACGGTCGATGTTGAGTTCGACCAGACGGCGCTGCAGGGTGGTGACAAACGCGGCGTCATTCTTGACGTGCTCGCCACCGGCGACGATTTCCGGGTGCGCGACCAGATCAATCGACTCCGCATGGGCTTCGGCATAGGAGGATATGTCGTGCGCAAGCGCCGGCCAGCTTGCCGCGACATTGGAATCAACGAAGACCAGGACGCGATGGCGCTTGGCCGGTTCCAGACGCACGATCGTCTGCACAAAAATCGGGTTGGTGCGCGCGAACAGGTGCTCGGTGAAATGCACCGGATACTCGTAGCGAACCGAGAATTCCTGGTGGTAAACCGCCTCCATGCCGGGTTCAGCACCGGTTTCGGTGGCAGGCTTGACCAGCTCAACGCTCATCGGCCTACCCATGAACCTCCCCGCTCGGGCGGGGAGAAGGGTCGGGGATGAGGGAGGAGACGCCGCGACAGATTTATGGTTTTAATTCGCGACGAAAATGTCATGGCGTCTCTCCTTGGCTTCGCTTGCGGCTGTTCGATTGCTGGTGGTGACGGGCTATTTGAAGACGACCGAATCGCTGCGCTCGGTTGCAGCGGGCTCGCCTACGCGCGGAGCCTGACCGCGCAGCACCGAATTGCCTTCGAACAGCATGCGCTGGTCGATCGGCGCCGGTTTGAGCCAGTGCTCTTCCTTCATCTGTCCGCTCTGGCCGAAGGCCTTGAGCGCATTGCCGTAGCAAATGGCCTCGACGTCGCTCTTCGGGATGCCGCGATCGAGCATCAGCCGCGCGGTTTTCGGCACCGCCAGCGGATCGGACACACCCCAATCCGCGCTGGAGTCGATAAAGATGCGATTAGAACCATACTGGCGCGCGATTTCCACCATGCGCTCGTTGCCCATTTTGGTGTTCGGATAAATCGTGAACGCGGCCCAGAAGCCACGATCAAGCACTTCGCGTACCGTTTCTTCATTGTTGTGGTCGATCACAACGTGTTCCGGTTTGACGCCCATCTCCACCGCAACTTCCATGCTGCGAATGGTGCCGCTCTTTTTGTCGCGATGCGGCGTGTGCACCTGCACCAGCATGTCGAACTCCGTGGCCAGCTTAAGCTGGGCGCGGTAATACTTGTCCTCGACCGGGGTCTGGTCGTCGTAGCCGATTTCGCCAACCGCGACCACGCCTTCTTTCACCAGATAACGCGGCAGCACCTCCAGCACCTGCTCCGCCAGCGCCTCGTTGTTGGCTTCCTTGCTGTTTAAACCGATGGTGCAGTAATGGTGGATGCCGAACTGCGCGGCGCGAAAACGTTCCCAGCCGACCAGGCTCGACAGGTAGTCGATGTAACTGCCGACCTGGGTACGCGGCTGGCCGAGCCAGAATGCCGGCTCGATCAGCGCGACGATGCCGGCGGCGGCCATGCGCTCGTAGTCGTCGGTGGTGCGCGCGCTCATGTGAATGTGCGGATCGATGAATTGCATGATGAATCTCCAGAAAAACGCTACAAGTCAGGTGGAACCGGCCAGCGTCCGCCAGCTCAATTTCTTTCCGCTAACGGCATTCGACAGTTCAGGATACGCCTTCAACAGCACGGCCGCAGCCGGATCGGGCGAACCCGCCAGCGCCAGCGCCGCCGCCTCGCGTTCGGGCTGCGTGCCTTTCGCCAGCACGCGCTCAAGATCGCGCAGCATGTCGCCACTGGCATGCGGCCCGACGCAGCGCCATAACTCGGGACTGATCGGACGCCCGGCAGCCCAGCGCTCGTGGGCATAGTCACAGAGCATGCGCGCCAGAACCGGATTGGCGCGCCGGTCCAGCCCGACAATCGGATGCAGCGTACTGCCGATGAACAAGGTTTTCAGCACCATCTGATTCCAGGCCGGCTCCGACAACTGTTCCGCCGGATACGGATTGCGGTGCGCCACGGCCTCGAACACCGCCTTCATATTGCTGCGAATGCCTTCCGCGGCGCGCAACACGAAACGCGCCGGCTCCGGATACAACGGTAGACCGCGATAGAAGGCAACCAGTTCGCCGACATCGGCGGTATTGCAAAGCTGGTCGAGCCGGCGCAAAAAGGTTGCGCCGTCCAGCCCGGACTTGAGCAGCAGATAAATGCGCGCCGCCTGGTCCACGCTCCAGTCGGATGGGTCCCAGTCGGTGCGTGCCGCGGTGGCCGGGCTCAGTTGCGCGGCGCCAAGCGCCAGATCGGCCTTGCCGAGCTTGCGCGTAACCAGGCTCACGCACCGGTACAAATCGGCGTCGCTGCCCCCGCTCACGGTGTGCGCGGCATCGGCAAGCCAGCGCCACGCATCGGCCGTCAGCCTGGCGTGCAGCCATTGTTCGATCAGGAGTCCGGGTGTCATGCGGCCGCTTCCATGCGGCTACTGCTGCCGCGCGCGCTGAACACATGATCGAGCAACAGGCGCTTGACGTCGGTCGCCGCCACCGGCCCTTCCTGCAGCAATTCCGGGACGGAGGTGATGAACAGCGGGCCTTCGTCGGCGTTGTCGGTGGGGCGGCCGTGCGAGCCTTTGACCAGCGTCGCGTCGAGCGAAATCACGTCCATCAGATAACGAAAACCCAGCTTCTTCTGCGCCAGCTTCCAGGCGATACGCGCCTTGACGAGCGGCTGTGCCGGGTCGAGAAACAGTTCTACCGGGTCATAGCCCGGTTTGCGATGGATATCCACGGTGCGCGCATAGTCCGGCGCGCGCGCGTCGTCCAGAAAATGGTAATAAGTGAACCAACTGTCGGCGCGCGCAATCGCCACCAGTTCGCCGGAACGCGGATGATCCAGACCGCACTCGCGCTTCCCAGCCTCGTCGAGCACGCGCTCGACGCCGGGCAAGGCACGCAGCAGATCGGCCACTTTGTCGACCAGCTCCGGCCGGGCCACGTAGATATGGGCGATCTGGTGATCGGCGAGCGCGAACGCATCCGATGCGCCGGCATCAAGCTGATCGCGCCCAAGTTCATCGCGCACCCGCAGCCAACCCGCCTGGCGCAACGCGCGGTTGATGTGCACCGGCCGGGATACCGCGGTGATGCCGTATTCGGAGAGTGCAACCACATGCATCCCCGCGCGCCGCGCCGCCTCGATCAACTCGCCGCAGACTTCGTCAACCTGGGCCACGTCACGCGCAATGGCCGGATGCGCCGGACCGAGGCGCTGCAAGTTGTAATCCAGATGCGGCAGATACACCAGTGTCAGTGTCGGCTGATGCTTCTTCAACACATGCAGCGCCGAATGGCCGATCCAGCGCGTGGAAACAATGTCGGCCGCCGGCCCCCAGAAACGAAACAGCGGAAACTGGCCGAGTTCTCCCTGCAATTCGTCGCGCAATCCGGCCGGGTGGGTATGAATGTCGGGCAGCTTGCGTCCATCGGCCGGATACATCGGTCGCGGCGTTACCGCAATGTCGGCGCTCGAGTACATGTTGTACCACCAGAACAGATTGGCACAGGTGAAAGATGCATCGCGCCGGCGCGCGGCTTCCCAGAGTTTTTCTCCACCGACCAGGCGATTCGACTGGCGCCAAAGCCAGACTTCGGACAGATCGCGGAAATACCAGCCGTTGCCGACGATGCCGTGTTCGCGTGGCAGCGCGCCAGTGACGAAGGTGGACTGCACCGTCGTGGTCACGGCCGGCATGACCGTCCGCAATGGCCGCAGGGCGCCCTGCTTCGCAAGCGCGGCAAGATTTGGCGCATGCGCCAGCAGGGCCGGCGTCATGCCGACCACATTGAGCACCAGGGTGCGATTCATGAATCGATTAACTTGCATGCGAAGTCCGGAGTTTAGCGCGCACGATTGCGTTTAGGGAATTGCGCAGGATGCATTGCGGTGCATCAATCCGTCTCGTCGCGCGATGCTTGCGTTTCGGCATTGCCGGCGATAAGGCCATGACTCAACGCGATGCGCACCACCTGTGCGGTGTTGCTCACATCGAGCTTGTGCTTGATGCTGGACTGGTAGTTGGCCACGGTCTTGTAGGACAGGAACAGGATCTTTGCGATCTCCGGCAGCGAATGACCGGCTACCAGCAGGCGAAATACTTCGAACTCGCGCGCCGACAGCGCATCGATGGGCGTCTCCCGGCCGGGCAGCATCTGCGCCGCGAGCTCCTGCGCCATTTCACGGCTGATGTAGAGCTTGCCCTGCGCGACAAGGCGCACCGCCTCGACCAGCACCTCGGGTGCCGCCGACTTGGTGACGTAGCCGCGTGCCCCGGCTTGCAACGCGCGCGAAGAGAACACGGTGTCTTCGTGCATGCTGAACATCAGGATCTTTGCTTCGGGTGAATGCGCGACAATGCGGCGTACCGCTTCGATGCCGCCAATCCCCGGCAGATTGATGTCCATGACGGTTACGTCCGGCTGCATATCGCAGACCACGCGGTAGGCGTCCTGGCCATTGGCCACTTCGGCGATGACCGAAATATCCTCGGTACGCTCCAACAGACGCCGGTAGCCTTCGCGCACCACGGCGTGATCGTCCACCAGCACGACGCGCACCGGTGCCATCTTCGATTCATTCATGGCATTGCCTTCGCCGGTATCGAGGCGCGAATGCGCACACCCTGCCCGGGCGCGCTGTGCAGTTCGAATTTTCCATCCAGCGCCTCCACCCGTTCGCGCAGGCCGACCAGACCCAATCCCCGGCGACGCAGGCCCGGATCGAAACCTCCGCCATTGTCTTCAATGCTGAAACGCACCAGCTCTCCGCCGCCTGCGCCGGCTTCGCGTTCGAGAGATATTCCAACCTGGGTGGCTTGTGCATGCTTGGCGACGTTGGTCAGACATTCCTGAGCCAGTCGGTACAAGGTGATGTTGATCTGCTCACTGAGATCGTCCAGGTCCCCCTGCGCGGCAAAGCTGCAAGCCACCGCCGGATGGCGCCGCTGCCACTGTTGCACGCCGTATTCCACCGCCGAACGCAGACCCAGTTCGTCCAGCGCGACCGGGCGCAGGCGCTGCGTCAGGCGGCGCACGGCATCGTAGACCTTGCCGGACACCTCGATGATCGCCTTTGCGCTGCGCTGGACTTCAGCCGCATCCTCGCTGCGATCGCGTATCGTCACCGCATCGACCTTGATCGCGTTCAGGCTCTGGCCCAGTTCGTCGTGCAGTTCGCGGGCCAGCGCACGCCGCTCCTCTTCCTGGACCTGAATGGACCGCTGCGACAGCCGGCGATTGTCCTCCAGCGCCCGCGCCAGTTCCGCCTGCATCTGGATCACCTGCCGGGTGCGGCGCCAGGAAAACCAGGCGAGCCCGATCGCCATCGCCACAACAGTCAGAGGCAGTTCGTCAAGCTGATAAGCCTCGAGCGGCCCGGTCAGCGTTTCGATCCACTCGTTTAACTCCAGTACGCTGAACAGTACGAACGTGCCAAGCGTGAATGCGGCAACCACCGCCAGGTCCCGGCGGGAGGAAGGCGGCCGTGCGTTGGCCGGAACCCCTCCAGGGTTATTGCGAAAAATGCTCATGATTGGGGAGCCCGATGCACGAAGCGTGATGATCCAACTATATAGCGGAAGCCTCCCGGGCCGACAGGTAAATCGGCCCAGGGCCGGGCTCGGCAGGGCGATCACCCGTTGCGCGTGCGGACCCGGGTGCGCATTGGGAATTTTTCCCGATGCGCGGGCAAGTCGTCCCTGACCATGGCAATACGCCAAGCATTCGATTAGCCTTCTCGCCCGCTGTACCACGAAATTCCACGCTGTGCGCTGACGGATGGCATTAGTCAAGCCTGCCGCCAGGCCGCGATAAACAATCATTGCCGAGGAGGAAACCAGATGGTCGTCCGTGTGTTACCGAAGTCCGGGGTCTGTTGCGCGTTGTGCTGTGCCCTTGCCATTGCAGTCGCACCGGGCGTTGCAGCCGACAATCCTGCAACCGAACTCGAAGCCCCGAGCATCGAGGTCATTGGCACGACGCCCATCGCAGGCATCGGCGTACCGGTGAGTCAGGTGCCGGCGAATGTACAAATCACCACCGGCGCCAGCATCCAAAAGCAAAAAACGCTGGACCTCTCCGAGTATCTGGACAACAACCTCGGCAGTGTCACGCTCAATCACGGTCAGAACAATCCGTTTCAGCCGGACGTCAACTTCCGCGGTCTCACCGCTTCGCCACTGCTGGGCACAGCACAGGGGCTGTCGGTATTCGTCGATGGCGTACGGGTGAACGAGCCCTTCGGCGATGTGGTGAACTGGGACCTGATTCCCCAGAATTCCATTTCCACGGTTACGCTGATTCCCGGATCCAACCCGGTGTTTGGACTGAACACGCTGGGCGCGGCGCTGTCGGTCAGCACCAAATCCGGCTTTCAATACCCCGGAGCATCGGTGTCCCTGTCCGGCGGCTCCTGGGGCAGGAAGGCCGCCGAGGTCGAGTACGGGGCGCATGGCGAGCTGACGGACTTGTTTATCGCCGGCAACTTTGCCGACGAGGATGGCTGGCGGGATTATTCGCCCAGCCGCATCAAAACCGTGTTCGGCAAGGCCGGCTGGGAGCGCGAGGACTCCGATCTGGACGTATCCCTGATGCTGGCCGACAATCAGCTCGAAGGCACGCAAGCACTGCCTCTTGGCTGGCTGGACACGCGCGAGCAGGCCTACACCTGGCCGGATCGCAACGTCAACAAGACCGCTTTTCTGAATGCGCGTGCCAGTCACTTTTTGTCCACGGACCAACTGCTCGCGGGAAACATCTATTTCCGGCGCTACACCAACGACAACTTCAGCAGCAACGTCAACGACGAATGCGAAAATGCCCCTGGCAACTGCGCTGGCGGCGTCGGTGCGGGCGAGCCGCAGGCCATCAACGATCGCAGCAAGATCGAAACCAGCGGTTATGGCGGTTCGGTGCAGTTGAGCTTGCTTGGCGATCTGGGCGGCAAAAAGAACACGCTCACCGTCGGTGCCAGCGCCGATATCGGCCGCACCCAGTTCACCCAATCGGCAGAAGAGGCCGATTTCAACAGCGCGCGCGGGACTGTGGGCACCGGCATTGTCGAACTGGCAACCGATGTCGATACCAGCAACGACTATTACGGACTGTACTTCACGGACCTGTACTCGTTCAGCGAGCGCCTGCATCTGACGCTCTCGGGCCGTTACAACTGGGCGAACATCACCATCAAGGACAATACCGGACTGGAGCCCGCGCTCAATGGCGACCATACCTTCAAGCGCTTCAATCCGGCGGCAGGCCTGAATTTCAGTCCGAGCGCCGCGCTGACCACGTATGTCTCCTACAGCGAAGGCATGCGCGCACCGACACCCGTCGAGCTGACCTGCGCCGACCCGGCCGCACCCTGCCGCCTGCCGAACAATTTTCTGGCCGACCCGCCGCTGGAAAAAGTGGTTGCCAAGACCAGTGAAATCGGCGCGCGCGGAAACTGGACGGACGAATTCAAATGGAGCGCGGCACTGTATCGCACCGACTTGAACAACGACATCATTTTCATCTCCAGTGGCGGCGCCGTGAATGCAGGCTTCTTTCAGAACGCCGGCAAAACCCGCAGGCAGGGGCTGGAGCTGGGCATGAAGGCGCGAGTCGATAAACTGAATCTGGCGCTGCACTACGGATACATCGACGCCACCTTCGAATCCCCGTTGCGGCTCAACAGTCCGAACAACTCTTCAGCGGATGCTCTTGGCGACATACAAGTCGCTGCCGGCGACAAGATTCCCAGCATCGCGGCGCATTCGATCAAGTTGCGCGCGGAAATGGATGTTACGGAAACGGTTTCGCTGGGCAGCAACGTGATGTACTTCTCGTCCCAGTATGCGCGCGGTGACGAGAACAATCAGGATGCCAGCGGCAAGCTGCCGGGATATACGCTGGTCAACCTGGATGCGCGCTATCAAATGACCAGGCAATTGCAGTTCTTCGGTCGCGTCAACAACGTGCTCGACAAGGATTATGAAACCCTGGGCGTGCTGGGCGAGAACTTCTTCAACGGCCCGGGCCGGACGTTTGATGCCGCCAACGTGACCGCCGAACAATTCCGCTCCGCCGGTGCGCCACGCGCATTCTGGCTGGGGGTCAATTACGCGTTTGGTCAGAATCCGTGAGGGGTGAACGGCAGCGCGCCGGGGTTTATAATCCGGCGCGTCATCATCATCGTACAGAAGAAACATGAAAGCCCTCCCTGTTCGCGCGCTGGTCTTCGATGTATTCGGCACCGTGGTCGATTGGCGCGGCAGCCTGATCCGGGAAGGCAAGGCTTTCGGAGAAGAAAAACATCCGGACATCGACTGGGCCGCGTTTGCCGATGCCTGGCGTGCGGGCTACCAGCCGGCAATGCACAAGGTGCGCACCGGCAAGCTGCCGTGGATGAACATCGATCAACTGCACCGGCTGATCCTCGACGATCTGATACCGCAATTCGGTCTGCGCGGTCTCAAGGAAGTCGACAAGGATCACCTCAATCGCGCCTGGCACCGGCTCAAACCCTGGCCCGATTCTGTGCGTGGATTGAAGCGCCTGAAGAAGAAGTTCGTCATCTCCACGCTGTCCAACGGCAACGTGGCGCTGCTCACCAACATGGCCAAGAATGCCGGCCTGCCATGGGACTGTGTACTCTCGGCCGAACTGTTCCACCACTACAAGCCCGACCCGGAAAGTTACCTTGGCGCGGCCAACATGCTCGGCCTCAAGCCCGGCGAAGTCATGCTGGTCGCAGCGCACAAAGATGATCTGCGTGCCGCCAAGCGCTGCGGTCTGCGCACGGCCTTCGTGCGTCGGCCAAAAGAACATGGCCCGCATGTGAAACCGGATCTCGTTTCCGATCCGGCCTTCAGCTACAACAGCGACAACTTTCTCGATCTGGCGGACCAGCTCGGCGCCTGAATCCGATGCTCAGCCTGCGGAGCACCGATCAAGGCGTAAAAACCTGGGATCTGCCGGTGCGTCTGTTTCATTGGGCGCTGGTATTGCTGGTGATTGCACAACTTGCGAGCGCATCCATTGGCGGGAACGCAATGGAGTATCACGCGCTGGGCGGTTATAGCATCCTGGCTTTGATTGTCTTCCGCATTCTGTGGGGATTCTTCGGTGGTACTCACGCGCGCTTCCGCGATTTCGTGCGCGGCCCCGGTGCGGTAATCAGGTACGCCAAGTCTCTCTTCGGTAGCCAGCACACAACGCATCGCGGCCACAATCCGCTGGGCGGCTGGAGCGTGCTGGCCATGCTGGCCTCGCTGCTGCTGCAAGCCGGCACCGGGCTGTTCGCCAACGACGACGTGATGATGGAAGGGCCGCTGGCAAAACATGTGTCTGGCCGCGTCAGCGAAATCGCCACCGCGATTCATGATGTCAATGCCGCGATTTTGTTGACCCTGATCGCGATCCACATCGTCGCCGTATTGTTTTATCTGATGGCAAAAAAGGAGAACCTGATCGTACCGATGATCACCGGGCGCAAGCGCGCGACCGGCGCGGATCAACCCGCGCGACACGGCAGTCTGGGGCTTGGCGCGGCGTTGCTGGCCTGCGGCGCCGCCGCCGTCTACCTGCTGATCAGGATTTGACGCGCCGGTAACGCAGTACGTGCTCGGGCACAGGCGCGCCGGGCGGCAAGCGCGGGTCGGGGTTGGGCCTCGCAACCGGCGCATCGAAATCGAGCGTTCCTGCCCAGATCGGCAACGCATAATCCGCCTCGTCGTCCACCGGCGGGCCGCTGCGAATCTTGGCCGACGCCTCGACCAGATCGAGCTTTAGCACGGTGGTTTGATCGATCTCCTCCTGCCTGACCGGCCGCAGACTTTCCCAGCGGCCGGGCAGGATGTGATCTGAAATGGTCTTGAGCGCCGCCGCCTTGCTCCCGGCCTCCACTGGCTCTGCGGTACCGAGAATGACCACCGATCGATAGTTCACCGACGAATGAAATGCCGATCGCGCCAGAACCAATCCATCGACCAATGTGACGGTCACACACAAAGCCATGCCCGTGCCCGCTTGGTTCAACATCCGACTCGCGGCCGAGCCGTGAATATAGAGCACGCGCTCGTCTCGACCATAACCGGTCGGAATTACAAACGGCTGACCGTTCTGAACGAATCCGACGTGACAGAAAAAACCTTCGTCGAGAATCGCCGCAACCGTGGCGAAATCGTGTCTGCCGCGCGCCGGATAGCGATTGAGAGTTGTGCGATCGGACTGGAGGTTCATGCCAAGGCTAGGGACGAGGGGCGAGGCCGGGGGGGCGAGGCGCGAGGGACGGGGGACTAGCGGAGCTTCCGCGTCAAGCTATCAAGATTGTTATTACCCGCACCCCTCGGCCGTCGCTCCTATTTCTTCCGATACTTGTCGTGGCAGTCTTTGCAAGCCTTGCCGGCCTCGCCGAACTGCGCCTTGATGGCATTGAAGTCGCTGCCTTTCGATACTTCGGCCAGCTTGGCCACTTCGCCCTGCATCTTTTCCAGCTTGGTCTTGAAGTCATCCATGTTTTTCCAGATTTCCGGTTTCGCCTTGGTTTTGCCTTTGTCGGACCCAGGGATAAATCCCTCCAGCGGCAGCTTGCTCATGAAGGCGACGATCTCCGCATGGCGGGTGAATTTGGCCGCATCGTAGGGCTGTACCCCCTTGACCATGTCCGCCATCGGCTTGAAATTCCAACCCATGACTTCGTAAACGCCCTGACGGTAATGCTGGGCCCACTCCTCTTTGCTTTCGGCGAAAACCGAACCGGCGAACAGTGCGACACATGCGGCAAGCAATCATCTGGCTACGCAATGTTTCATGACATTGGCTCCCGAGTAATTTCCGCCGCGGATTCTAACACCGGCTCATTGAATTTCAGTCAGAGCCATTTTGCGCATGCACCCGCATAACAAATTCTCGGCGATTACCCGTCAGTTACGATCTACAAGAGGATCGTATCCGGGCTCGATTGTTGAGCCTTCGCGGCGCATGCGCTCGATGATCCGATTGCTGTAACCGTCGTCAGGCGTGCTGTTGCCCTTCAGGGCATCACCCACCAGACGGTAGACGGTATAGCGGTCGCGCAGCGCAGGTGTCGAGACACACTCATCAAGCGCGGCCTTTACTTCAGTTGGCGCGATCTGGCCATCGAGCATCAAGGAGACTTTAAGGGACATGATTACCACCTCCGGTCGCGTTGCGGCGTGAGCATGGGCTCGAGCCGTTTGGCAATGAATTCGCGTGCCCGGAATATCCGCGTACGCACCGTGCCTATGGGAATGCCGAGCATGACGGCAATTTCCGCATAGGGTCTGGATTCCACCTCATAGAGCATCAGCGCCTCGGCGAGATCGGGCTGGAGCTTCGCCAGTGCGCGCTGGACGGCATCGGCAATCTGCTTGGCCATCAGAGTGCGTTCGGGATTCTCGCCGTCGGAGACTCCCGGCTCGAATGGTTCCGCCCGCTCCTCCGGCCCATCGTCGCCCATCTGCACGTGAACCGGCTCCCTTTTCAGATGAGTCAGCGCAACGTTGGTGGCGATCCGATAGAGCCAACTGTAGAAGGCGCTGTCGCCACGAAAGGAGGCAAGACCGCGGTAAGCGCGGATAAAAGTCTCCTGCACCACATCTTCGACATCGCCCGAATGCCGCACATAGCGGGCCACGTGCCGGGCGATACGCCGCTGATGTTTGACCACCAGCGCCTGGAAAGCCTTGGCGTCGCCAGCCTGCGCCAGCCGCACGAGCGGCCCATCCTGATCTGTTTCCGGAATTGTATGTACCATGGCGGCGCCAGCTTACGCAAGGGCGCTCACCAGCGCAACCACGCCGTCGCCACCGGGCGTAGGCCGCCCTACGGCGCCCGTATGTCTCGTTCAATGGCGGCATACGCACTGTGGTTATGGATCGATTCGAAGTTTTCACAGATCACGCGGTAAGCCGCAATGCGCTGATCGCGTTCCAGTTGAAGCGCAACTTCCCGCACAAGATCTTCGACAAATCTTGGGTTGTCGTAGGCCCGCTCCGTGACGTACTTCTCGTCCGGCCGTTTGAGCAGGCCGTAGAGTTCGCAGGACGCCGCGCGCTCGGCGACAGCAATCAGATCTTCCGGCGGGAGCGGCCCGGCGAGTACCGCCGAGATGGTCACTGCCGAGCGCTGGTTGTGCGCACCGTAGGCGGAAATCTCTTTCGAACACGGGCACAGACTCGTTACCGGCACAACCACTTCGATCGAAAGCGCGACATCCTGCTGGTTACCGGTTGCGCTAAGGCAAACGTCGTAGTCCATGAGGCTCTGCACGCCCGTAACCGGCGCCTGCTTCATGATGAAGTACGCAAAGCGCAGCGACATGGCCCCCTGCTTTGCATCGAGATGCTTCAGCATCGCGCGCATCAACTCTGGGAGGGTCGTGGCGGCGATCCCGCCTTCGTGGGCCTGGAGCACTTCAAGGAAACGCGACATGTGCGTGCCTTTCTGCACGGCGGAAAGCGCGACCGACATGTCTACCATGGCAATAGTCGGCATCTGTGCGCCGCCGGCGGTAGTCACGCTTATTGGATGCCTTAATCCGCGGATACCCACTTGATCTATCGCGATTGCGCGATGGTCCGTCATAGACTGGATGTCGGGCAACAGTATTCGTTCCGGTGCATTCATCAGCGGCTAGTCCTCGTGTCCTGTTTGGCAAGTGCCGGGTGAACGACTTTCAAATCCCGCCCCGGTTCAATGTTTTTATTCGGTCCCGCTGAGAATCAAGTAAAACCGGATGCACGAAACCGGGTCAGAGGCTCCAGTGACGCATTTTGGCGTCATGCTTTAAATCCTTAACCTAACCAAAAGGTAACAACCATGAAATTGCTATCCCGCTTGATCGCCGGCGCTGTATTCGCCGCCGCCACATCGACTGCGTTCGCGGCAGACATCGTGGACACGGCTATTTCCGCCGGTCAGTTTAAAACGCTGGTCAAGGCAGTACAGGAAGCCGGTCTCGTCGAAACTCTGAAGGGCAAGGGCCCGTTTACGGTATTCGCGCCGACCGACGAAGCGTTTGCCAAGCTTCCGGCAGGCACGCTTGAGGCGCTGTTGATGGACAAGGAGAAGCTCGCCGCCATCCTTACCTATCACGTTGTGCCGGGCAAAGTGATGGCCGCTCAGGTCAAGGCCGGGCAGGTCAAGACCGTGCAAGGCCAAGCCCTGACGGTGACCACCAAGAACGGCGCAGTCATGGTGGACGAAGCCAAGGTCGTCAAGACCGATATCACCGCCTCCAACGGCGTGATCCACGTGATCGACACTGTCGTCTTGCCGAATTAATCCAGGCAGGCATCGCAGTAGCCCGCCCGGTCAAGCGCCGGGCGGGCTTTTTATTGCCATCACGCGGGCTAATTGCGAACTCGCCTTCAGCAGGCGCGACCGGACGATCAACGTACTTTCCGCGCTATGAACTACACGTGAATCTTCAGACCACCCTGAAATTCTTGAACTGCCACGGGTCGGTGCTATCGACATCCTCCGGATAGAGCACGCCGCGGTCTTCGAGCGGGGTCCAGTCGGTATACACACCCACGACCCGTCCCAGGTAGGGTTTGCAGATCTCGAGCATGGTTTTGTATGGCAGTTCGTCGGGTTCGACGATGCCCGCCGTTGGGTTCCTGATGGCCCAGATCACCGCCGAAACATAGCCGATGTTGACCTGCAGACTGGTGGCATTGTTGTACGGACAAAGTTGTCGCGCCTGCTCAATGGTGAGCTGCGAACCGTACCAATAAGCACCCTTCTCGTGCCCCATGAGGAGCACGCCGAGTTCGTCCATGCCTTCGGAGATTTCGTCGCGCAACAGGCGATAACGCGGCGGAAACTTGTAATTGTTGCCGATGTACTCGTGCATCGACAATACTGCATCATCGCAGGGGTGATAGGAGTAATGACAAGTTGGCCGATACGCCACTTTGCCCTTTTTCTCCACGGTGAAATAATCGGGAATCGACGTGGCTTCGCCATGCGATATCAGAAAACCCAGCATCGGCCCTTCCAGCGGCGTCCAGGTGCGGACCCGCGTCGATGCGCCGGTGCGCTCCAGATAGATTGCCGCTCCGCAACCGAAATCGAAGGTACGCCCGTCGGCCGGCCAGTTCTTTTCATGTGTGCCCCAACCCAGCTCCGCGGGTTGCAATGATTCTCCGGCGAAGGCTTCGCTTGACCAGGTGTTGACGAATTCGTCGCGAGCTTTTCGGCGCGGACTCAACTGGCTGTCGCGCTCGGCGATATGAATGACCTTGATATCCAGACGTTGCGCGAGTTCCGCCCACTCCTTGCGATTTTTCGGCTCGGCCTTTTTGACACCGGTATCCTTGGCAACGTTGAGCAGCGCCTGCTTGGTCAGATGCGAGACCAGACCGGGGTTGGCTCCATGCATCAACACGCAGGCCGGGCCCTTCGGATATTTGCCGCGCATCTCCAGCGCGGCTTCGCGATAGGCGTAGTTGGTACGGCGTGCCGCCGGAACATCGGTATTGTTATGCCCCCCGGGCCACGGTTCGATACAGGCATCGATGTAGAGGATGTCGCGCTTCTGGCAATACTCGATGGTGTCGAGACTGTTTACGTCGTAAGACGCGTTGACCAGGAAATCGCCTTCGCCGAGATAT
This sequence comes from Betaproteobacteria bacterium, assembly GCA_031362885.1. Taxonomy (GTDB): domain Bacteria; phylum Pseudomonadota; class Gammaproteobacteria; order Burkholderiales; family JACQAP01; genus JACQAP01. Next base: position 3,833 of record JANLTJ010000108.1, on the reverse strand, counting down.
TTGTCGTACTGCGCGACGTAGGTTTCCGCTCTGATCGGTTCGACGATGAATTTCACGCCCAGCGTTCCCGCGATATCGCGGCCGAAAGCGTTGGCGGTAACAATCGTGATCTGTTCGGGTTCGATGTCAATGTGCCGCAGAATCAGTGGCAGCGAACCCTGGCCCACCGAGCCAAATCCGACGATGAGCATGCGCCCCTTGAAAGACGCGTATTTCTTATAGGCAGCCACGATTTATTTCGCTCCATTTGGCGTTCCGATCGCGCAGCCGCTGCCGCGCGAGGGGCACGTTATAGACGAAGTTGGCGGGAAGCTCAACCCCGGGCCGGTTTTTGCCGCTGTAACGCCCACCCGACATGCGTGCGCACCATGGTCGATGGATGGTCGCGGCGCGCTTCCAGCGCCGCGACCACGGCCGCGGACGCCGGCGCATTACCCAGCGCCACCGCCAGATTGCGCAACCAGCGCTCATGACCGATGCGCCGGATCGCGCTGCCTTCCATGCGGCGCTCGAACTCGTCTTCGTTCCAGGAAAACAACTCCACCAGTCCAGGTGCATCGAGACCATGACGAACAGCGAAATCCGGCGCGTCGGCTTTTTGCGCGAATCGGTTCCACGGGCAGACCAACTGACAGTCATCGCAACCGTAAATGCGGTTGCCCATCAGCGGGCGCAGTGCCTCGGGGATGTCGCCCTTGTGCTCGATGGTCAGGTAGGAAATGCAGCGTCGCGCATCCAACTGGTATGGGGCAACGATGGCCTGCGTCGGGCAGATGTCGATGCAGCTCGTGCAGGTGCCGCAGTGCGCGGATTGAGCGACATCCACCGGCAGTGGCAAATCGGTATAAATTTCGCCAAGGAAAAACCAGGAACCGGCTTCGCGATTAAGCACCAGCGTGTGCTTGCCGCGCCAGCCCAATCCGGATTTCACCGCCAGCTCCACTTCCATGACCGGAGCGCTGTCGGTGAACACCCGATGGTGAAAATCCGTCACCTCTGCAATGCGATCACAGAGCTTTTGCAGCCGCCCGCGCAACACCTTGTGATAGTCGCGCCCAAGCGCATAACGCGCCACGTACGCGCGGCTGCCATCGTGCATGACCTCCCAGGAGTCCGCGGCCTCCACCGGAAAATAATTCATCCTCACCGTAATGATCCGCAGCGTGCCTGGCACCAGTTCCGCCGGTCGTGTGCGCCGCGTGCCGTGAGTCGACAGATAGTTCATGTCGCCCTGCCAGCCGCGCGCCAGCCATTGCGCCAGGCGGCCTTCGGCTTCGCCCAGATCGCAATCGGCAATACCCACCTGCTGAAAACCGAGTTCCAGCGCCCAGTGCCGGATGCGGGCGGCCAGTGCGGCACCGGCCGGCTCATCTGCAAGCGCACCGGATTGTCCGGCTGGAGGTTCAGCGGGTGGCGTCATCTTCGGTGGCATTCATCAGGAAATCGAGTTTGCGCGTTTCGCCATGCTGCATGACGAAGAAGCGTTGCGGCGCGACACCCGCGTTTTCCAGCGCCGCGGCCAGCTTGCGCGGCGGTTCATCGAGCAGCTCGTCAGTATGCCGAAAGGTACCCCAGTGCATGGCCACGGCGTAACGCGCATTGATCTCGCGCATGGCGCGCAAGGCCTCTTCCGGATTCACATGCATTACGCTCATGAACCAGCGCGGTTCATAGGCACCGATCGGCAGCGCGGCCAGATCAATGCGACCGAAGCGCTTGCCGATATCGGCCAGATCCTGGGAGTAACCGAAATCGCCGCCGAAAAAGAACCGCAGGCGCGGCTGCTCGACAACCCAGGAACCCCAGAGCGTCTTGTTGGCGTCCCAGGGCGTGCGCGCGCTCCAGTGCTGGATCGGAACCAGTGTGAATCTGACACCCATGTGATCCGCGCTCTCCCACCAGTCGAGTTCGGTCACGGTGCTTATACCCTGTGCCGCAAACCAGTGTTTCAGACCCAGCGGCACGAAGAACATGGGCTCCCCCCCTTCTGCCGATTCAGACGCTGCACCGTCTCCCGGTCAAGGTGATCGTAGTGACTGTGGGAAATAATCACCGCGTCGGCATGCGGCAGCGTATCGAAGCTGAACGCGGGCTCAACCTGACGTTTCGGTCCGGCAAAAGACAGCGGCGATGCACGCCCGGTCAGATGCGGGTCGGTCAGCACGTTGACACCGCCGATTTGCAGCAGAAACGACGCGTGCCCGATCCAAATCAGCGTTGGGTCGGAGCGATTGGTTGCGAGAAAATCGACATCGGGCTTGAGCAAGGGGAAGCCGTAGCCACCCGGCGGATCCTGCGCCAGCTCGCCGGTCCAGCGCCGCCATTGCCATTTCCAGAAGCTCTGTTTCGGCGGATGCGCGTAATTGTTGCGAAATCCACTCTCGGTGTGGTGCGATTTCGCCGGATTATAATGAGGGTTGCTGCGACAGGCTGCGACGAGAAAAAGGGCACAGGCGGAGCACAGAATAACGGTCGCTCTGACTTTCATGGTCTGAACAAAGTGGCGTCGCGGCAGTGTAGCGGGCGGATCAGGCCGATGCAAAAATCGATGCAGCATACTGCGCCTGCGTGAAGTAGCGCGGCCCGCATCAGAACCCGCCGCAGCGCACGCGGCCAACAATAACGCGGAGTGAACCAATGACCACAAGCAAGAAACAAAAAGCCGGCGTGATCGGACTGGGCTCCATGGGCCTGGGAGTTGCGCGCACATTGCTCAAAAAGGGCTTTGAAGTGCATGCCTTCGACGTACGGCCTGAAGTCTCGAAGGCGTTCGCCAAAGAAGGCGGCGTCGCCGCCAGGAGCCCCGCTGAAGTCGGACGCCAGGTGCCGGTCGTGATCATTCTGGTGGTCAATGCCGATCAAACCAACGACGTTCTGTTCGGCAAAGATGGGGCCGCGTCCACCCTCGCGAAGGGTTCCGTTGTGATCGCGAGCAGCACCGTTGCACCGGAGTTCGCCGTCGATCTGGGAAAACGCCTCGACGCCCAAGGCCTGCTGCTGATCGACGCACCGGTTTCCGGTGGCGCCGCGCGCGCCGCCAAGGGCGAATTATCGGTCATGGGTTCGGGCGCAAAAGCGGCGTTCAAGAAAGCCGATGCCGTTCTGAAAGCCATCGCCATCAAGGTGTATGAACTGGGCGACGCAGCCGGCACCGGATCGAAAGTGAAAATGATCAACCAGCTTCTGGCCGGCGTACACATCGCCGCAGCAGCAGAAGCCATCGCACTGGGCATTCGCACCGGCGCCGACCCGAAGGTGATCTACGAAGTCATTTCCAACAGCGCCGGCTCGTCCTGGATGTTCCAGAACCGCGTACCGCATATTCTCGACGGCGACTACACGCCGCTGTCCGCCGTGAATATTTTTGTCAAGGATTTGGGCATCGTCCTCGATTCGGCGAAGAAAATGACCTTTCCGCTGCCGATCACCGCCGCTGCGCACCAGATGTTTCTCGCCGCCGCCGGTGCCGGACTGGGCTACGAGGACGATATCTCGGTAGTAAAGGTGTATCAGGCCTTGTCGGGCATCAAGCTGCCGACGAGGAAAAAAACGGGCAAGCCCTGAATTTCGTGATGATCGGAAGGTCATGACAGGGTGAACATCGCCCTGTCGTCTGCGGTTCCGAGTCTTCGTTTTTAAGTCGTCACGCCGTTACGACGATCACGTTCGTCACGGCTTTCTCAGATTCGATCGTTCTCCAGCACGGTCTCAAGCTTGCGCAGCACATCCACAACGTTCCACAGGTTCGGATTAATTTCCACTGCGCGCCGGAAGAACTCGGCGGCCTTGCGGTTTTCCCGCCGCTCAAACCAGATGCGGCCGCAGCTTTCCAG
>JANLTJ010000103.1:0-2035 GCA_031362885.1 Betaproteobacteria bacterium | reverse complement strand
CGCTTCTGGATACGGGCGGGTTGGCGGTCGTCGGCTCCCGGGATGTGGATGACAAGTTGGTCGAGTACACAGAAGGCATTGGCCGGTTGGTCGCCGGAGCAAAGCACACACTTGTTTCGGGTGGTGCGCGCGGCATCGACCAGGCCGCCATGCGCGGCGCGCTCGAAACCGGTGGCAAAGTGGCTGGGGTGTTGGCGGACAGTCTTGAACGTACTGCGCTTAACCGTGAACATCGCAATCTCCTGATCGATGGACAATTGGTTCTGATCTCGCCCTACGATCCTTCGGCCGGGTTCAACGTAGGCAACGCCATGCAGCGTAACAAGCTGATCTACGCGCTGGCGGATGCGGCGCTTGTTGTGCGGTCGGACTACGAAAAAGGAGGCACTTGGGCGGGCGCGGTCGAGCAACTGGAGAAGTTGCACTTCGTGCCGGTTTACATCCGATCCAACGGCGAAGCGGGGAAGGGGTTGGAAGCGCTGCGCGAAAAAGGCGCGTTGCCGTGGCCTAATCCAGAAAGCTCAGAGGCGTTCGATGAGGTACTGGCATTTCAGGTGCCAAGTGAGATTTCGAACCAGGAGCAATTATTTCTGTCCAGTTCCAAGGAGCCGGAGTCGGAATACGCTGCTAGTAACGAGATCCCGGAGACTAGTGCGCAAATTGTTTCGCCTTCAACTTCGGCCTTAGCCACCTCAGCAGAGGAACTCTTTGCGAAAGTGCGATCGCTGCTCGAAAAACTGGATACACCGAAGACGGACGCTGAGGTCGCGGCAGAATTGAATGTGTCGAAGGGGCAGGCAAAGGAATGGTTACAGCGCCTGGTCAAGGAGGGTGTGCTCGAAAAGATCTCCAAGCCCGTTCGCTATTCCTCTACTAAAGTGTCGGGGCGATTGTTCTGAGCGGCAAGATCGAATCTGATGCCGTAGTTCACTGAGTCCGTCGGCGAAGACGGCGCCCTTGCCTGCGTGGAGTCGGTGGGCTATCGGCGGACGCGTTTCCCTGGATCCCGGCAGTGAAGTAAACACGGCTCAAGCAGTGCGCTCATACAGAACCGCCTGCTCGACCTCCTCAACCGTGAGGCCATAGTCGTAGGTCAGGTCACCGGCGCGCAGCACGATCGGCCGCCCAAACGCAATCTTCGGACTGATCGCAATGGGCCGCCGTTCCGGATCGTAGGAAAAGAAAGTATAGAGACGAATCGGGAATTGCCACTCGTCCCAGTCCACCCGTTTCAGGTGCTCCTCGAACACCCTGCGCACGGCCATCTGCCCGGATGTGGCAAAACCTTGACAGTTATGAATAATTGTCTAGTATTTGCCACATGCCGCCTGCCACTAACCGGGAACGCACCCTCAAGCTCGCGCGCCGCGCGCGGGGCGTGACGCCGCGCGAGCTCGCTGACCAGGGCATCCACCGCCAGGTCCTTACGCGGCTGGTGGCGGAAGGGCGGATCGAGCGCGTCGCGCGTGGGGTGTACCGGCTACCGGAGCAGCCCATCACGGAGAACCACGGGCTCGCCCTGGCTACGGCTGCGGTCCCACAGGGCGTGATCTGCCTCCTGTCCGCACTCCAGTATCACGGCATCGGCACGCAGCTTCCGTTTGAAGTGTGGCTGGCGCTTGACCGCCGGGCCTGGCGGCCGAGGCTGGCTTACCCGCCGCTGCGGATCGTCCGCTATACGGGAGAGGCGCTGAGCGCCGGCGTCGAGACGCACCGGATGGAAGGCCGGCCGGTGAAGGTCTACGGCGCGGCGAAGACCGTGGCGGACTGCTTCAAGTACCGCAACAAGATCGGCCTCGACGTGGCAATCGAAGCCCTGCGTGATTGCTGGCGACAGAAAAAGGCAACGATGGACGACCTGTGGAGCGCTGCCAAAGTCTGCCGCGTGGCAAATGTCATGCGACCCTATCTGGATTCGCTGGCATGACCAAGGAGAAGCCCAAAAACATCGCGGCATCGGTGCGACAGCGGCTACAGAACATCGCTCGCCAACGAAAAGAAGATTTTCAGCTGGTACTCAGCCGCTACGCGCTGG
>JANLTJ010000020.1:0-46566 GCA_031362885.1 Betaproteobacteria bacterium | reverse complement strand
CATTCTGCCGGTCGACGAACAGAACGCGCGCCACGGGATCCGCCTCGAGATCCTCCGCTGAGACCGGATGGCGGAAATTGACGCGATCGTGCGCCGAGGCGATGCCTTCGCCGTGATGCTCACCCTGGGCGGCGCGATCATCGCGGATCTTGCGATAGTAATGCTCGGGCCGCCGCGCCAGCGTGTCGCCGAAATTGTGGCGCAGCCGGTAGGCATCCAGTTCGTGGAGGGCGCCGAGGCCGTCGTCGCGGATGACCGCCTGCAACACCTCGTTGCCCAGGAAGAACTCATCGCAACCGTCCAGGTCGAGATCGAGGACGGTCGATTTGCGAGGCGCGGCCTGGTCGAGCCGCGCCTCCAGTTCGACCAGCGCATTCCATACCGCGCGGCGCAAATGCGGCAGGTAGATGCCGCCGAATAATCCGTGCCAGTAGGCATCGTTGGCCTGCGCCAGATGCAACAGTTCGCGCATGCGTGCCGTCGCCTTGGCATCGGGATCGGCGACGCGCGCGGAAAGTTGCAGCATGCGCTTGTGCATCCAGTTCGACTCGGCGTAGCGCGACATGAAGTTGCGCCAGATGCCGCCGCGCAGGAAGGGTTTCAGCTGCTCGTAGCGATTGTGGTCCTTTTCCCGCTTGACCAGTTCGGCATAGCGGTCCGCGCGGTCGGCGTTCAGCGTCCATTCGTTCATCTCTATGTACGAAGTGGTCGGCAGGTACACCACCCCCCGGGTGCGTTGGTCGCCATGGAAGTCGCGATAAAGCGCCGGCTCGATCGACGGCGAAGCGAGCACACCTTCGATGAACTGCTTCAGCCACTGCTTTTCATAGACCCACTGGTAGGTCTCCGGCCAGACGCCCAGTTTTTCGATGTCGTCGAAGTAGATCGCCGCCGCGCCGCCGTCTTCGGTGGCCAGCGATTCGAGGTACCGGATCGTTTCGGGCGCGGTGGAAAACGGAATACGGTAACGCAGCGCTTCCGAGATCGGAAACAGGTCGAGTCGGTTGCCGCTTTCTTCGGTCGAGAAGTAACCGGTCAGTTCCCCGACGTGTCTGCCCGCGCAGAGGAAATGATAGTCGTCGACGGTGACGTAGCGAATGCCGGAATCGGCAAGCGCGGATGCCACGGACGATTCCCAGACGCGTTCGGTCAGCCAGGCGCCGAGCGGTCGCTGGCCGAGGGAGCCCTCGATCCGGCTCGACAAGGCAGCGAGCTGCGAACGGCGGTCGCGTTCCGGAATCGATGCCAGCACCGGCTCGGTGTCGCCGCCGCCGAACATTTCGACCTGGCCGCGCACCACCATCTCGCGCAGTTTCGCCATATCGTCCGGATATCGTCTGAGCAGATAGTCGAGCAGCCAGCCGCTGAAATGCACCGACAGCCTGAACGGCGGATAGCGGTAGACGGTCTCCAGGAAAGGCTTGTAGCAACGCGCGTGCGCGTCGTTGATCACATGCTCGAAATTGCCGGCCGGCTGGTGGGCGTGCACGCCGAAGAGCAGCGAAACTTTCTTATTCATTTGAGGCAATCGATCGGTGGTTCGAATTCGCCGTCACGCAGCTCGGACCCGAAAATGTTTCAACGCGATCGGTTCATCAGGAAGCACGGCGCATGGCGCCGCCGAGTTCGGCCTGGCCGCCGCCCTGGCTTACCGGCACGTCGAGTTGTTCCGGAACCGGCAGTTTGAGGAGCCGATAGAAATGGGCGAGTTTCTGGCGATACAGGCGATCGAAGGCCAGCACCGGCTCGCTGGGATTGTAATCACCGAACCACCAGAACCAGTCCGAAGCTTCGCAGTCTGCGAGCTGGCGGGTCGCCGCTGCGAGTTCCTGCGGATTCAGGCGCCCGCTTGCCGCCACCAGATCGAAGCTCTGCTTGGCGGAGCAGAGCAGATCCCAGGCGAGGTTTTTTTCCGGGGAGCCGATCCAGGTGGTGAGATTGCCGTATACCCAGCTTCCGGCCACCAGCACAGGCAGCGCAGCGGGTTCGCGTTGTTCATCGAGCAGTTGCGCAAAGGTCGCCGTCGCTATTTGCGGATGTTTCTCCAGCGCCGCGTAGAACTCGTCGAGAAAGTAGAAGCCGTTGTAAGGGTAATACTCCCATGCATTCTCGCCATCCAGAATTACGCTGACGACTCGCCGCTCGGATGAATCACCCTGCTCGAGGATTCCTTTCAACTCGTCCAGGAAGTGCGCGGCCGCATCCTTGCCGTGCCACTTGCAGTACTCGAATCCGATCAAGTCCGACAGGCGGTCGTCGCGAAAGAAACAGGTCACCGGCCTCGGACCGCCGCTGAGCCGGTAAGGCCGGTACAGATAATTGTGCCGTTCGGGAATCGGCGCGTTGTTCTTGCCCAGGCTGTTCAAGAGCACGCCTTCGCCGCTGGCGATCCATTCGCACCCCCCCTCCGCAAGCAGGTCCACGAACACCTGCGATACGGCGCCTTCGGCCGGCCACATGCCCCGCGGCGGCCGGCCGAAGCGGTGCGTGTGGCTTTCCCTGGCCGCTGCGATATGCGCCGACGCGCGCGTGCGTCCGCCCGGGTAGTGCGAGCTTTGCGGCAGCGGCGCATCCAGCACGGTTTCCCGCGCCGCCTCGAAGGAGATCAGCAGTGGACCGATCGGGTGAAATGCCGGGCTGGTGGTGAGTTCGATGCGCCCCTGCGCTGCGAGCTCGCGGTAGCGCGGCACGACGGCGCTGGTTTCGCGGCCGATCAGATCAACGAGTTGCATGCGGTCGGCGTGCGAGAAGTTCTGCGCTTTCGCCAGCAACCGGGGAACGGTCTGGTCACGCCGGCGCACCGTTTCACCCACCCACGCGAGGTGATACCAAGTCAGCAGATCGCCGAGGTACTGCGCGGAAAGATAGCCTTCCGCGGCGGTTCCGGGTTGCTGCGTCAGGGTATAGAAGTCCCATAACCGCCGATAAGCCGGATACGGCTCGATCATCTTGTGATGGTTGGCTTTGAAGCAGCAGCGCAGCACCAGCCCGCGCTCGGGAGCGTCCAGGCGGGTCAGATCGGGATGGGCAAGAAGCCGCAGGAGCGGATCGTGAAATCGCCCGGCGGCGAACTGGTCGGCGTAATCCTCGAGCTGGTCGAGCAGCACCGGCGTGAAATTGACCACGGCGCGCACGCCAGGGTGATTCTCCAGGTGCGCTGCCATGTCGCTGTAGTCCTTTATCGCGTGCAGATAGACCCAAGGCTGGGCATATTCCCCGGTGGCGTGGTCGCGGAAATCCGGCTGGTGCATGTGCCACAGCAGAACGAGGTCCAGCTTTGCGTCGCCGCTCATCGTGTCCAACCCATCAGCGCTGGTGCAACACTTCCTGGCCCAGCATTTCCGGCGTGATCAGCGTGATGCCGCGCTCGGAAACATGGAAGCGCCGGCGATCATCCTCCGGATTGAAACCCGCCGTGAGGCCTTCCGGCAGCACGCAACTCTTATCCACCACGGCGCGCCGAAGCTTTACATGCCGGTTCACGACGACTTCCGGCAGGATCACCGAGTCCTCGATGCTGCCGTAACTGTGTACGCGCACATTCGAAAACAGCAGCGAGCGTTTCACGGTTGTTCCGCTGATGAGGCAGCCGCCGGACACGACCGAATCAACCGCTCCCCCGCGCCGGCCTTCGTCATCGAAGACGAATTTGGCCGGCGGCAATTGCTCCTGGTGGGTCCAGATCGGCCACTCCTTGTCATACATGTTGAGATCCGGCGTAACCCGTGTCAGGTCCAGGTTCGATTCCCAGTAGGCATCGACCGTGCCTACGTCTCGCCAGTACGCGGCCTTATCGCGTTGGCCGACGCAGCTGTCGTCGAAGCGCTGCGCGTACACTCGATAGCGCGGGACCAGATGCGGAATGAGGTCTTTGCCGAAGTCGTGGCTGGAGTTGGGGGTGATGGTATCGCGCGCAAGCTGTTCGTACAAAAATGGCGCGTTGAACACGTAAATGCCCATGCTGGCGAGTGCCATGTCCGGCCGGCCGGGTATGGACGGCGGGTTGGCCGGCTTTTCGATGAAATCCGTGACGCGCCAGTCGTCGTTCACCCCCATGACGCCGAATGCCGTGGCTTCCTCCCGGGGAACCTCCAGGCAGGCCACCGTCAAGTCGGCATTCTTGGCGACGTGATAGGCCAGCACTTTTCCGTAATCCATCTTGTAAATATGGTCGCCGGCAAGCACCAGGATGTAGTCCGGACCATAGGAGCGCAGGATGTCGAGATTCTGGTACACCGCGTCGGCGGTTCCGAGATACCAGTTCTCTTCCGCGGTCCGCTGCGAGGCCGGCAGGATGTCGACGAACTCCTGGAAGCGTCCGTCGAGGAAACTCCAGCCGCGCTGGATGTGCCGGATCAGGCTGTGCGACTTGTATTGCGTAGCCACGCCGATGCGGCGGATCCCGGAATTCACGCAGTTCGACAAAGGAAAATCGACGATGCGGAATTTACCGCCGAACGGCACGGCCGGTTTGGCACGCCATTCGGTCAGGTTCTTGAGCCGGCTGCCCCGCCCGCCGGCCAGCACGAGTGCGTAGGTGTTCTTGGTCAGAACGCTGACGAAGCGGACATTGAGGTCGTTGTCGATCATGAAAGCTTCCCGATACCGTCGTTGAGCGAAAGGTTAGCCGGCTGATTATCCGGGCCCGGGCCGGTCCGTGGGTTCGCCTTCGGATTTCCCGCCGGCATTAAAGACAGGCCTGAACCAGAGGGCTCTGCTTATAATAGGTGCGACGTCGTCCGCCGTCACGAATTCCCTGACGGCGCATGACGCCGCCCGTCCCGCCACGATGATCCCCACTCTCCGATTACCTGCAGCCGATGATCTAGAGGCCCTGGTTGGCGCCCGCCACCACGATCCGTTCAGCCTGCTTGGGTTGCACCGCACCGGCCGGGACTGGTCCTTGCGCGTGTTCCGTCCCTACGCCGCGGGCGTTTCGGTGCGCACGGCAGCCGGATTCGAGCCCATGCAACGGGTCCATGCGCAGGGAGTGTTCGCCTGGCAGGGCGCCGATGCGCCGGCGCACCCGGTCGCGTTGCGGGTCAGCGAAGCGGGACGGGAAATCGAAACCTTCGATCCCTACACATTTGCACCGGCCATCACCGCGGACGATTTGTACCTGTTCAACGAAGGCCGCCTGGAACAAGCCTATCGCGTACTCGGCAGCCGTCTCGAGCAGCGCGATGGCGTCAGTGGCGCGCGCTTCGCCTGCTGGGCGCCGAACGCAGCGAGAGTCAGCGTAGTCGGTGAATTCAATCGTTGGGACGGGCGCTCCTACCCGATGTCGACGCATGGGTTGAGCGGCGTATGGGAGCTGTTCATTCCCGGCATCGAAGCAGCCACGCTCTACAAATACGAGATCCGCAATCGCGTCACCGGCGAGATCTTCGTCAAGACCGATCCCTACGCCCGTTTTCACGAGCTGCGTCCCGGCACCGCGGCGCAAGTCATCACCGACGGGTATGCCTGGCACGACCACGAGTGGATGAGCGCTCGCTCCCGCTGGGACTGGCTCCACGCCCCGATCAACATCTACGAAGTGCATGCCGGCTCGTGGCGGCGGCACCCCGACGGCCGGTTTTACACCTACGCGGAACTGGCCCAAAGCCTGATCCCGTACGTCGTCGAGATGGGTTACACCCATATCGAACTGTTGCCGGTATCCGAACACCCTCTGGACGAATCCTGGGGTTACCAGACCACGGGCTACTTCGCGGTGACCAGCCGGTTCGGCGCGGCGGACGCATTCAAAGCCTTCATCGATGCCTGCCACCAGGCCTGCATCGGCGTCATCCTCGACTGGGTACCCGCGCATTTCCCGACCGATGCGTTTTCACTGGCGCGCTTCGACGGCACCGCGCTTTACGAACACGAAGATCCCCGCCTGGGTTTCCATCAGGACTGGGGCACGCATATTTTCAACTATGGCCGCAAGGAGGTAAAAAGCTTCCTGCTGTCCAGCGCGCACTACTGGCTGGCGGAGTGCCACCTCGACGGACTGCGCGTGGATGCGGTCGCCTCGATGCTCTATCTTGATTACTCGCGCAAGGCCGGCGAATGGATTCCGAACAAGTACGGCGGGCGCGAAAATCTGGAAGCCATCGAGTTCCTGCGCGAACTCAATGTGATGGTGCATCGCGATTTTCCCGGCGCGCTGACGTGCGCCGAAGAATCCACCGCCTGGCCGATGGTTTCGCGGCCGGTGTATGTCGGCGGACTCGGCTTCTCGATGAAGTGGAACATGGGCTGGATGAACGACACGCTGGCGTACATGCACAACGATCCGGTACACCGCCGCTTCCACCACAACCAGCTCACTTTCGGGCAGATTTACGCCTACAGCGAGAATTTCCTGCTGCCGCTGTCGCATGACGAAGTAGTGCACGGCAAGGGATCGCTGCTCGGCAAGATGCCGGGGGACGCCTGGCAGAAATTCGCCAATGTGAGATTGCTGCTCGCCTACCAGTTCGTCGCGTCCGGCAAGAAACTCACCTTCATGGGCAACGAGTTTGCGCAGGGACGCGAATGGCGCGCGGGCGGGGAGCTCGACTGGGAGCTGCTCGGCATCGACTGGCACCGTGGCGTGCAGGCCATGATGCGCGATCTTTGCCGCCTTTACCGCAACGAGCCGGCATTGCACGAACTGGACTTCGAGCCGGACGGTTTCCGCTGGATCGACTGCAACGACGCGGATCAGTCGATTCTGTGTTTCGAGCGCCGCGCCCGCGACGGATCGTCCATGGTGGTGGCGCTCAATTTCACGCCGGTGCCGAGACACGGCTATCGCGTCGGCTTGCCGAAATCCGGTGCCTGGCGGGAAGTGTTCAACAGCGATTCGCTGTTCTACGCCGGCTCCAATGCCGGCAACGCCGGCGTCATTGCCTCGCAGCCTTTTCCCTGGATGGGCCACGATCAATCGGCCGCCGTCACGTTGCCCCCCCTGGGGGCGCTCATCCTGCGGTGTGAAGGGCCGTAAATTCCGTGCCCCCTGGGGTACCGGGCTATGCCCATAAATGTCGTGAATTTCGCAACGCCTTCGGCTTGTAAGATGCCGCGAGGGGGTAGTGACGACATTCACGATATTCACGATTTTCACGGCTCTTACGACCAAACGCACTGATACTTCGAAATACAACAACTGCAATGGTTCTACCTGAGAAACTCAAGGTTCTCTTCGCGACTTCCGAAGTGGCGCCGCTGATCAAGACCGGCGGACTGGCCGATGTCAGCGCTGCGCTGCCTGTGGCGTTGAGCGTGCTCGGGGTGGATGTTCGCGTGCTCGTGCCGGGTTATCCGCAGGTCATGGGTGCGCTCAGGACCAGAGGCCGCGCCGCGACGCTGCCGGGACTGCCGGGCTTACCTCCCGCGACCCTGATCGCGTCGAAGCTTCCGTCGGGGTTGCCGCTGCTCGTGGTCGAGTGCCCGATCTACGATCGCAGCGGCGGACCGTATCAGGATGGTTCCGCCACAGATTGGCCGGACAACGACTTGCGTTTCGGTCTGCTGTCCTACGTTGGCGCACTGCTGTCCACGCCCGCTTCGCCGTTTGCCGCCTGGAAGCCGGATATCGTGCACTGCAACGATTGGCAGACCGGGCTCACGCCGGCCTATCTGAACTACGTGCACGGGCCGCGGGCACGCACCGTCATGACCATCCACAATCTCGCGTTCCAGGGCATTTTCCCCCCGCAGAGCGCGAACCGGCTGGGGTTGCCGCCGCAGGCGTTCACCATCGACGGCGTGGAGTACTACGGCAACCTGTCCTTCCTGAAGGGCGGACTGCAATTTGCCGACCACATCACGACGGTGAGCCCCAGCTATGCTCGGGAGATCCAGAGTGAACCGCTGGGGATGGGGCTGCAGGGCCTGCTTTCCCATCGCAAAGACGTGCTTACCGGAATTCTCAACGGCATAGACGTCGATGCGTGGGATCCGGAATCGGATCCCTACGTCGAGCGCTATTACAACGCATCGAGATTGGCGGCGAAGCAGGACAACAAGCGTGCGCTGCAACTGCGCATGGGCCTGCGGGACGCGCCGCAGACGCCGCTGTTCGGGGCGGTCAGCCGGTTGACGGACCAGAAAGGGCTCGACATGCTGGCCGACATTGCGGACGACCTCGTGACGCTGCCGGCACAACTGGTCGTCCTCGGCTCCGGTGACCCGGCGTTGCAGCGCCGTTTCCAGGCGCTCGCGCAGCGTCACGCCGGCAAGATCGCTGTGCGGATCGGATTCGACGAAGGCCTGTCTCACCAGATCGAAGCCGGAGCGGACTTGTTCGCGATGCCCTCGCGCTTTGAACCCTGCGGGCTGAACCAGATGTACAGCCAGCGCTACGGGACACCGCCGCTGGTGCACGGCACCGGCGGGTTGCGCGATTCGGTGATCGATTGCTCGCCGGCAACGTTGAAGAATCACACGGCATCCGGATTCGTATTCACGCCGCTCGATCCGGCCACGCTGTTGGAGAACTGCCGCCGCGCCGTCGCAGTTTATGGCGACCAGAGAATCTGGCGGCAATTGCAGAAGAATGGCATGAAGCGGGATTTCAGCTGGGAAGCCCGCGCGCAGCAGTACCTGGACTTGTACCGGGCACTGCCTCTTGGTTAGGCAAGGCCACACTGGAGTAAAATGTTTGTTCCTCGCTGTGTGGCCATTTCCGGGTCGGCGGCGCCAAGACACAATACTGGATGGAGGATGCCGAAATGATTGGTGATCGCATCGAAGTCAATATGGCCGGCGGACTCGATATCGCCCTGCCACGCATGGCGCATGTGCGCCAGAAGTTCCAGACGAAGAAACTCGACAGCGTCACCAAGACGGTCGTCGAACAGTTCAAGCGCCCCGAAGTGCGGGCCAGGATCAAGCCGGGGATGACCGTCGCGGTCGGTTGCGGTTCGCGTGGCATCAACAACATAGCGGAATGCGCCAAGGCCGTGGTCGCTGAGCTCAAGGCGCTCGGCGCCAAGCCTTTCATCTTCCCGGCCATGGGCAGCCACGGCGGGGCCACCGCCGAAGGTCAGCGTGAAGTGCTGGAAGGCTACGGCATCACGGAAAATTTTGTCGGTTGTCCGATTAAGTCCAGCATGGAAGTTGTGGAGCTCGGCAAGCTCGACGACGGCATGCCCGTATACATGGATCAGCTCGCTGCGCAAGCCGATGCGGTTGTGATTATTTCGCGCGTCAAGCCGCACACCAATTTCCGCGCGCCGATCGAATCGGGCATCGTCAAGATGCTGACCATCGGCATGGGCAAGATCATCGGCGCCACTACGCTGCACACCTACGGCATGGACATGTTTGGCGAGCTGCTGCCGAAAACGGCGAAGCTCATCCTCGCCAAAAAGAACATTTTGTTTGGCGTGGCCATGGTGGAAAACGCCGCCGATGAAACCGCGATCATCGAAATCGTTCCGTCCGAACAGATTTTCGAGCGCGAGCCGGTGTTGCTGGCGAAAGCCAAGGAATTGATGCCGCGCCTGCAATTCGACGAAATCGACGTCCTGGTCGTGGAAAAAATCGGCAAGAACATTTCCGGTTCCGGCATGGACCCGAACATTACCGGGCGCAATGCCCGCTTCGTCGAGTGGAACATGAAGCCGTTTGTGAAGAAAATCGCGGTGCTCGGGCTGACGCCCGAAACCCACGGCAACGCCTGCGGCATCGGCAGTGCGGACGTGACGACGATGAAGCTGTACAAGGAAATCGACATCGCCAAGACCTACGCCAACATTATCACCTCGACTTATCTCGACGGCGGCGCCATCCCGATCATCATGAATACCGACGAGGAAGCCATCCGGCTCGCGGTCAAGACCGTGGTGCGGGTCAAGCCGCAGGACACGAAAATCGTGCGCATTGCCACCACGCTCGAAATCATGGACATCCATGTTTCCGAACCCATGCTGCCGATCATCAAGGCCAATGCGTCGCTGTTTGAAATCGTCGGCAGCCCCGAGCCGTTCAAGTTCGACGCCAAGGGCAATCTTTACCCAATGCTGGGCAAACACCGGGAGCACGCAACGGCCTAGTTGCCGCCATAAACCGGTCGTTCCGGCATGCACATCCATCTTGATGCGGTTGGCGGCGTGGCCGGCGATATGTTCATCGCCGCCATGCTCGATGCCTTTCCCGGTTTGCGCGAGGGCATGCTGGCTGCGATGCGCGCCGCTGGCCTGCCCGCGCAAATTCACGTGGGAATCTCCGAACACCAGGACCACGCCTTGACCGGATTGCGCCTGCGCGTGATCGAGCCGCGCGAGGCCGGTTCCCTGGCCGGCGCGGCACACCATGCGCACACGCCGTTCGCCGATATTCGCGCGCAACTGGAAGCCAGCGCGCTGACCCCGGCGCTACGCCAGCACGCCATCGGAATTTTCAGCTTGCTGGCGCAAGCGGAAGCCAAAGTTCATGGCAAGACCATTGATACCGTCAGTTTCCACGAGCTCGGCGAATGGGATTCGATCGCCGATATTGTCGGTGCGGCTTTTCTGATTGACGCCCTGAGTGAGACTGATGCCGCAACCTGGTCGGTAAGCAGTCTGCCGCTGGGCCGTGGCAGAGTGAAAACCGCGCACGGCATGCTGCCGGTTCCGGTGCCGGCCACCGTGCTGCTGCTCGAGGGCTTTGAATTTACCGACGACGGCCTGGAAGGCGAACGCGTCACGCCCACGGGCGCGGCGATTCTGAAGCATCTGGGTTGCACACAAACGGCGGCGCGCCGTTCGCGCCGCCTGCTGCTTACTGGCATCGGCTTCGGCACGCGCAACTTTCCCGGCATCAGCAATGTATTGCGTGTACTCGCGTTCGAGGAAGCGCGCGAGCCACGTGGCAGCGACGATGTGGTTCAGGTGCAATTCGAGGTGGACGACCAAACCCCCGAAGATCTGGGCATCGCGCTCGACAAGCTGCGCGCCCATCCAGCGGTGCTCGATGTGTTGCAGACACCGGCGTTTGGCAAGAAAGGTCGCATAACCATGCACATCCAGTTGCTCGCTGGAACGGCGGACATGGAAGGCGTATTTGACGCCTGCTTCAGCGAGACCACGACTATCGGATTGCGCTATCAAATCATGCAGCGGCGCAAGCTTGCGCGCGCCGTCACCATGGTGGAAGCCAGCGGCCGCCAGGTGCGCGTAAAAGTGGCCGAGCGCGGCGGCCGCAAAACCGTGAAAGTCGAAGCCGACGATTTGCACAATGTCATCGGCGGTCGCGCCGAACGCGAACACCTGCAACGCGAAGCCGAACAAGCCGTACTGCACAAGGATCACCGGTGAACGACCTAACGAATCCGCTGGCAAGACTGGAAATCGTGCTGCGTGACCTCGGCGCGCTCGCCGTCGCCGTGAGCGGCGGCGTGGACAGCTTGACGCTCGCCAGCGTTGCGCATCGCAGTTTGCGCGGTGAAGTTGAAATGTTTCATGCCGTATCGCCTGCCGTGCCGCAGGAGGCCACCGATCGCGTGCGCTCGCTCGCCGCTCATCAGGGCTGGAAACTTCGCGTCGTCGATGCCGGTGAATTTGCCGATGCCAATTACCGCAGCAATCCGGTAAACCGCTGCTTTTACTGCAAGACCAATCTGTACGGCGCGCTGGTGCCGCATACCACGGCGCAGATTGTCGCCGGCACCAACCTCGACGATCTCGGCGAATACCGCCCTGGTCTGGAAGCGGCGAAGAATCATGGCGTGCGCCACCCTTTCGTCGAAGCCGGCATTGACAAGAAAACCGTGCGCGCCATCGCGCGCGATCTCGGTCTTGGAGAGATCGCCGAATTGCCTTCCGCGCCCTGCCTGTCGAGCCGCATTGAAACCGGGATCGCCATTGATCCCGCCATGCTCAAGCTGGTGCACGCAGCGGAACTTCTGATATCGAAAACGCTTTCTCCGCGCACCGTGCGTTGCCGCGTGCGCGCAAAAGGCGTGGTGATCGAACTCGATGAAAAGAATCTGGCGGCGCTCGATGCGGCGGCACGCGCCGTGGTTGAAGACGATGTCGGCACGCTGTTCCGCGAAGGCGGTTTCGCCTACCCGGTTTCACTGGCGCCTTATCGCAATGGCAGCGCGTTTCTCGTGCGTTTGCAGCGCGACGCGGCTTGATCTGGTGAAATCAAAGGCGTTGATACCGAGGACACCGAAGAAAAACAAGAAGCGCGAACTCAAACCGCAAAGGGCTGATGAAGGGAACAAGCGCCGGCGCCAATATGTCCTCCTCCCATCGATGGTTCTCGTAGCCGTTCTTTAACTCTGAATTTTCCTTCGGTTCTCCCTGCACCCTCTGTGTCAGGAATTTTGAATTGGAATGACATGACGCTGCATAAGGACGTAATGCTCGATTTCGCCCGCGATGCCCGCACCGGTCTGGACGAAGCGGTACTCTGCGCGTCGAAATCGGTCGCTCATCTTTGCGCAATCCTGGATCAGGTGCAGTCCAAGGGCCGGCACATGCTGCTTACGCGCCTGCAACCCGAGCAGCTGGCAGGATTGCCAGAACCGCATCGCGCGGCCATCGACTACGAGCCGCTGTCGCGCACCGGCTATTACGGAGGCACTCACGAACTCAAGGTTGTAACTCAGGTCGCGGTAGTTGCCGCCGGCACCTCGGACGTTGCGGTTGCCCGCGAAGCGGCACGCACTCTGCGCTTCTACGGCGAACCGTTCGTTGAGATCAACGATGTTGGCGTTGCTGGTTTGTGGCGCCTGCTGGAGCGCATCGAGGAGATCAGAACACATCGCATCGTGATCGCGGTGGCCGGCATGGATGCGGCGCTGCCCACCGTGATTGGCGGGCTGGTATCGAGCGTTGTTATTGGCGTGCCGACTTCCGTCGGTTACGGAGTTGCCACCGGAGGCGAGACCGCCTTGCGCGCCATGTTGGCGAGTTGCTCCTCGGGACTGGTGGTGACCAACATCGATAATGGATTCGGCGCCGCCTGCGCCGCGTTGCGGATTCTGCGCGCGCACTGACTTTCGCCAGTATCGCCGGGCGTCGTCGAAGATGTTCATGCGTATCAATTCAGAATTCGGTCCACTCCTCGTCACGAAAATATAGCACTCTGCCGGATTCCTGGATGGTCCCGTCTTCTATGCCGTCATGATCGAAGGCCGGTGGCGGTTCGGTAGGGTTGTCGCGGATGGCACGCTTCTGCAATACAAACGCGCTCACGACATGAATCGTGCGGGTTGGGTCGTTTGGCGCGCTACGCATCATCGGCAGCTCGGAGGCGCCTCCAGCCGGATATAGCAGGATGCCGGTCTTGTCACCGATGTGGCAGAGCACCGCCCAGTCCATCTGTCCCGACTTGAAGAACTGTCCCTGAATCACGTTGTGCCGCGCGTCCCATTTGATGAATCTGGGTATGCGGCAACCCAGTTTTCCCAAATCGGCGCGCACGACCTGCGGCAGTTCGCGCAACTGGCCTGGATCGATATAGCGGAAATCCGGCCACTTCTTGCGTACTTCCTCGACGCTCATCTGGGCATACGCCGCGGGGCCAAGCGTAATCAGAAATGCAGCAATCCATCGCATGGACCTCATGGCGCAGCTCCCGTGCAATTGCGAGTAAGGGCAGTGTACAACCCGATTGCCAGACGCATGCGGTGCGTTGCCGGAATCATAAATAAGGTGCACTTCCCCCAATCAAAGCCAGCGCATCATGCCCAGTTCAAACGGATTGGTGAGCAGCTCATGCCGCGGAAACAAGCGTATGCGGTATTCGAGCTTGCCGCAGATTTGGGGATTCAGATCGAGTGCAAAACGCTGCTCGCCCTGCTCGGTCCGGAGCCCCTCCGACTCGAACGGGTAGAAAACCGGTTCGCCAGGCGCTTGAATCCCCGGCGGCTTGTTCAGCAGTAGTTCAAGCGTCACATCGCGCGGATCGAGTCCACCGAGATGAACGCCGACTTCCAGACGCAGCCCTTTACCAAACGCCACGCGATCGGGGGCAGTGTCCAGGCGGCGCATTGCGACCTTTGGCCAGGATTCGCGCACCCTTTGTTTCCACAGTGCCAGACGCCGCGCCGGCTCGAAATCGGATTGCGCAAAACGCCGGCCCTGCCGTGTTGCCGGCAGATAAAACTTGGACAGGTACTCGTTGACCATGCGTGTGGCGGAAAAGCGCGGCAGAATTGTTGCGATCGAACGTTTGGCCATGCGGATCCATTCGGGAGAGTGACCCATGTCGCCGCGGCGGTAGTACGACGGAATGACCTGATCCTGGAGCAGTTCGTATAGCGTGCGGCTTTCCTCGAAATTACGGCGGGCTTCGTCCAGATTCTCCGCCACCGGTTTAATCGCCCAGCCATTGTGCCCGTCGTAGCCTTCCCCCCACCACCCATCGAGCACGGAGAGATTGAGTACGCCGTTGATACCTGCCTTCATGCCCGACGTGCCGCTGGCTTCCAGCGGATACATCGGATTGTTCAACCATACGTCCACGCCGGAAACCAGCCGGCGCGCGAGGCGCAGATCGTAGTCCTCAAGCAGCAGGATTTTGCCCTCGAATTCGGGCATGCGCGCGATCCGGGCCAGTTCGCGGATGACGTCCTGGCCCGGCACATCGGCAGGATGTGCCTTGCCGGCGAATATGAACAGCACCGGTCTGGTTTCATCGCCGAGAATGGTGCGCACCCAGTCGAGATCCTGGAACAACAGTGAGGCGCGTTTGTAAGTGGCAAAGCGTCGGGCGAAACCGACCGTCAGCACGTTTGGATTCGCCGGATCCGCGTTTCTCAACAGTCGATCAAGATGCGCTTCCGAACCATTGTTGCGCAAATGCTGGCGCGCCACGCGATGGCGCAGCAGATGCAGCATTTGCGCTTTCAGGGACTGACGCACGCTCCAGAACAAATGATCCGGTATGGCTTCAAGGCATTCCCGGAAATGCGCGCTGCCGGCCCGGCTCAACCAGTCGAACCCGACGTATTTGTCGAACTGGTCGGTCCATTCCGGCGCCAGGAACGTCGGTACATGCACGCCGTTGGTGACATAGGACAACGGGTTGTCTTCGGGATCGAGTTCCGGCCACAGCGGCGCGCAGATGCTCGACGAAACGCCCCCGTGAATGCGGCTGACGCCGTTCTGAAACCGCGATCCGCGGATGGCCAGCGCCGTCATGTTGAACTCCTGCCCGCCATTGACCGACCCCAGCGCCAGCAGTTCTTCTTCGCTCAAGCCCAGTTGCTCGCGCATCAGCGCGAAGTACTCTTTCATGGTTTCGGCGCTGAAATAATCGTGTCCCGCAGGCACCGGCGTATGGGTGGTAAACACGGTATTCGCCGCGACTGCTTCGAGCGCGGCACTGAAAGGCAGGCCCTGCGCGACCAGTAAGCGCGCGCGCTCGAAAATCAGGAACGCGGGGTGGCCTTCATTGACGTGCCAGGCCGTCGGTCTAACGCCCAGTTCGCCGAGCGCACGCACGCCGCCGATGCCCAGCACGATCTCCTGCTGCAGGCGGGTGTTGCGGTCGCCACCATACAAGCGGTGGGTAATGCCGCGATCCGCCGCGGAATTCTCGTTCAAATCGGTATCGAGCAAGTAAAGCGTGACATGGCCCACGTGAGCCTGCCAGACCTTGACTTGAACGCGGCGGCCAGGGAAATCGATGTCGATGCGTACTTCGGAACCATCGGCGCGCAGCACCGGAGCCACGGGTAAATCGTCGAAATTCGAGTCCGCATAAAGCGCGCGCTGATTGCCTTCGCTGTCGATGGTCTGGTGGAAATAGCCCTGGCGGTAGAGCAGCCCCACGCCGACAAAAGGCAGGCGCATGTCGCTCGCCGACTTGCAATGATCCCCTGCGAGTATCCCCAGGCCCCCGGAGTAGATCGGCAGGCTTTCGTGAAAACCAAACTCGGCACAAAAATAGGCGACCAGATCGTCCTGGCGCAACCACTCCGAACCATCGCGGCGCAGCGGCTCTTTCAGGTAATTGTCGAACGCCAACAGCACCCGGTTCAGGTTCGCCAGGAACACCGGATCGTCGGCGGCGTCGTCGAGCTTGTGCTCGTGGATTCGTTTGAGGAACGCCTTCGGGTTATGGCCGACCTCTTCCCACAATGCCGGGTCGAGCCGCGAGAACAGCAGCCGGGTCTGCCGGTCCCAGCCGTAAAGCAGGTTGCCGGCTAGCTCTTGCAGTCGTGCGAGCCGGGGCGGGAGGCGCGGAATAACTTCGAGGGCAAAGGATGTGCGATTGGTCATAAGGGGGCTTGATGGTCAGGTGAAGGCTGCGCAACGCGGCGGCGGCCGGCTTATGAATTGCGCAGAGAGCGTTTCATACGTTTGCGTTAAACGTTTGCGTTAGAGCACGTAGCGCGCCAGATCTTCGCTTTGTGCCAGATCCTTGAGCCGCGCGTCCACATAGGCCGAGTCGATGACGACCGCCTGACCCTGCCGGTTCTGGGCGTCAAAGGAGACTTCTTCCAGCAGCTTTTCGATAACCGTGTAAAGCCGGCGCGCGCCAATGTTCTCCGTTTTTTCGTTGACCTGCCAGGCGATCTCCGCCATGCGGCGAATGCCCTCGGGACGGAAATCCAGTTTGACGCCTTCGGTTTCCAGCAGCGCCTGGTATTGCCGTGTGAGGCAGGCGTCGGTGGAGGTGAGAATGCGCTCGAAATCATCGATCGTCAGATTGTCGAGTTCGACGCGGATCGGAAAGCGGCCCTGCAATTCCGGAATCAGATCGGAAGGTCTGGAAAGGTGAAAGGCGCCGCTGCCAATGAATAAAATGTGATCGGTCTTGATCATGCCGTACTTGGTGCTGACCGTCGTGCCTTCCACCAGCGGCAGCAGATCGCGCTGCACGCCATGGCGGGAGACCTCCGCGCCGCCGGTTTCCTGGCGGCTGGTGATTTTGTCGATCTCGTCGATGAACACGATGCCATTCTGCTCGACATTGGTGAGCGCCTTTAATTTCAGGTCTTCATCGTTCACCAGCTTCGCTGCTTCCTCCTCGGTCAGCAGTTTCATCGCCTCGCCGATTCTGAGCTTGCGCGTCTTGCGTTTCGCTCCGCCAAGATTCTGGAACATGCCCTGAATCTGCGCAGTCAGGTCTTCCATGCCGGGGGGGGCCAGGATTTCCATTTGCGCTTGCATGGCCACGACATCAATTTCAATTTCCTTGTCGTCGAGTTCGCCTTCGCGCAGGCGCTTGCGGAATTTCTGACGGGTGATACTGGTCCCGTCCTGCGGATCCGGCGCGGTTTCGCTGCCGCGCGCCGCCGGAAGCAGCGTATCGAGAATGCGCTCCTCGGCAAGATCCTCGGCGCGGTGGCGCACTTTCCTGGTTTCCAGCTCGCGGGTCTGCTTGATCGCGGTTTCCACCAGATCGCGCACGATGGAATCGACGTCCTTGCCAACATAGCCGACTTCGGTGAACTTCGTAGCCTCGACTTTGATGAACGGCGCTTCGGCGAGCCGCGCCAGCCGCCGCGCGATTTCCGTCTTGCCCACCCCGGTGGGCCCGATCATCAGAATATTCTTCGGTGTGATCTCCTGGCGCAGCGGCTCGGCCACCTGCTGGCGGCGCCAGCGATTGCGCAACGCGATCGCAACGGCGCGTTTGGCGCTGTCTTGTCCGACGATGTGCTTGTCGAGTTCGTGAACGATTTCCTGCGGAGTCATGTGGGACATGGTGAAAATATAAGCGGCGATCAGTGAATGGTGAACAGCAGTCGGTGGCGGCGCGGCGTAGTCAGCGGTGCGTTTGCCGTTCGCGGCTCACTGTTCACTCGAGAACTTCAATCACATGATTCTGATTGGTGTATATGCAAATCTCGCCGGCGATGGTCAGGGCTTTCTTGACGATCTCGGCCGGCGGCTGATCGGTGTTCTCCAGCAGCGCGCGCGCGGCGGCTTGCGCATAAGCGCCGCCGCTGCCAATGGCGACCAGACCGAACTCGGGTTCGACCACATCGCCGGTGCCGGTGACAATCAGCGAAGACTCATGATCGGCAACCGCCAGCATGGCTTCCAGCCGGCGCAGGATGCGATCCGTGCGCCAGTCCTTGGCAAGCTCGACGGCTGAGCGCAGCAGATGCCCCTGGTGTTTCTCCAGCTTGGCTTCAAAGCGCTCGAACAGCGTAAAGGCGTCCGCTGTGCCGCCGGCGAACCCGGCCAGAATGCGGTCATGGAAAAGCCGCCGCACTTTGCGCGCGCTCGATTTCAGCACGATGTTACCCAGTGTGACCTGGCCGTCGCCGCCCAGGGCCACGCGTTTGCCGCGGCGTACAGAAATGATGGTGGTGCCGTGAATCGTTTCGCCCATGCCGAATTGTAATGGGAGATCAGCTTGCCGGTTTGGTTATGCCTCGCTCAAAGCTGGAAAACACGATTCCTGCCATCGCCATCGCCCAGACAATGACCGCCCCAGTGGGCAGATCAAAAACCAGCGAGGCGATCAATCCGGTCAAATAGCCCAAGCTACCCACCGCGTAGGCCTTTCCCAGTCTTGCGCGCCGCGCATTGCGCGAGGCCAGGGCGGGAATGATCAAAGTGGCGAATACCAGATAAACACCGACCAACTGCACTGATGCGGTGACCGACAGGCCGAACAGCAGATAAAAGCCGATCCGGCCCAGTCTTTCCCGGCCGATGCCGAACCAGGCGGCGAGCACCAGCGCGCTGACCAGGGCGACGATACCGAGTTGGCCATGACTCACCCAGAGTACCTGGCCGACCAGCATGTCCTTGAGGTATTCCCCGGCGTGCGGATTTCCGGCGAGCAGCAGGATTTCCAGCGTGGCCGCCAGCACAAACACCGAGCCGATGATGGCCTCCTGAATCTCCGGCCAGCGTTTTTCGGTCCAAGTCAGCAATAGCGCCCCGAGCAAAGCCGCCGCGAGTGCCGAGATCTGGACCGCGATGCCTTGGGCTTCAAAACCAAGGAAATCCGCGGCGATAACGCCCACGCCGGCAATCTGTGCGATGGCGATATCGATGAATACGATGCCGCGGTTGAGCACCTGAATGCCAAGCGGGACATGGGTTGCACAGACCAGCAGCCCCGCAATCAATGCCGGCAGCAAAATGCTGAATTCCGTAGACGACACGTTATTTCCGCACCTTCGCGAGGCGTGCAAGCGTCTCGTCAAACAGACTGAACAAATCCTTTACCTCCGGCGTACCGCCAACCGTGTAGGGAATCTCCACCAGCGGTAGTCCGGTGCGCTCGGCCAGCCAGCGAGTTGGCTTGGGATCGTTGTAGGCGGCTCTGACGATCGCATCCGCCGGTTCTGCTTTTTGCCTGGCAACCAGTTCTGCAAGGTGGCCGGCACTCGGCGGAACGCCCGGTTTCGGCTCGACATTCATGACTTCGACCATGCCCAGCCAGTGCAGCAGATAGGTGGCGCTTTTGTGGTGACATACGATTTTCATCCCGCGCAGACGCGCGGCATCCTTCTCCCAGCGCGCCATCGCCACAGACCAGCGCTCCTGGAAATTTCTGCCACGGGCCTCGAAGTAAGCCGCATTGCCTGAATCCAGTTGTTGGAGCCGTTGGGTAACCGCTCCCGCGATGCGGGCGATGTTGCGCGGGTCCAGATGCACATGCGGATTTCCGGCCGCATGGATATCGCCGTCGGCGCGGTCGAGCCTGGCCGGCACCTCGAGGCGATCCACCAGTTCCGCCGCTGCGAGATATCCGGGTTGTCCGGGCTGCACTTTGCGATTGCCCGAGCTCTGCACCAGCACCGGGAGCCATCCGGCCTCCAGATCCGCACCGGTACAGATGGCGAGATCGGCATTGCGCATTTTCGCCACCAGACTGGGGCGCGCTTCGATGCGATGCGGATCCTGCAAGGCGTTGGAGGCCTGATACACCGAGACCTTGTCGCCACCGAGTTCGTTCGCAAGCGAAGCCCATTCTGGAACGCAGGCGAAAATGTTGAGCGCGGCGAACGCCGGATGCGCGCCGAAGATCGATGCAATCATGCATGCAAGAGCAAGAATGGTTTTCATGCCGGTTTCCTTTTCGTGACCCGCGGCCTGCCTAGAACTTGTGAGCGCCGTGTGCGCCGAGACTCATGACATACTGCAAGGCGATTTGATTGTCCGTCTGCGCGAAACGCGCCTCGTCGCGCGCCACTTGCAGGCGCAGCCGCGAAAACTCCGAGGGCGAAAAGTCCACCATGACGCTGCTGCGCTTGGGCTGGTTCGCGCCAAGCAGGGGAAAGTCCGCGGCCGTCAGGCCATTGACCCCATTGGTGACCAGGCCGTTGTCCAGGGTGCCCGAATCGAGCTGTTCGAAGCGCAGTCCGGCGCGCCAGCGCGCAATGAACTGGTATACCGCCTGGGCATACCACCCGGTTTGATCTGAACGGTAAGTATCGCCGCCTGTGCCCGGCGTGGACGCGCCATTGACATCGTAGGTCAGGCGGCCGTCTTCCTTGCGCTGGAAGTATTCGGCCTGGAACTTGAAGTTGCGCTCGGCAGGATTGCCGTTCGGCGACCATTTCCACACCAGGTCCAGGCCCCAGATTGTGCTTTTGCCTTCGAAGGCATTGATCACTCCTTCGCCCAGTGAGTTGACATCCTCATATTGGCGATCGATCGCGCCTGCCCGGCGGTAAGACCCGCCTACCCGGTAACTGCCCCCGGTGCCCACATCGTCGCCCAGATGAACGAACAGCATTCCCCCGTTCGAGCCATTCTTGTTGCGCTCCGAGCCGGGAAAATTCGCGCCGCGGCCGCTTTCGATGCCGAACTCGAGAAACACCGGCGTCGGTGCCAGCCAGCGCAGTTGCAGACCATCTTCCTTGAGGGCACCGCCGAAAAATGCCTGATGAACCAGCGGCACATCGACAAAATCCCAGGCATGCGCGTGAATTTCGTTCAGATAACCGATACCCGACAGAAGCCGGCCGATGCGGAAGGTGGCCCCGGGGATGAAACCGGAATTCTGAACAAAGGCCTCCTCGACTTCCGCTTCGCCCTCCGGCGCTGCAGCCAGCACAAACTTGCCGGAAAAATACGGATCGATGTTTCCCGAAATCGTCAGTTCGGATTCGCCGAGATTGAAGCGCCGCTCGCCAGGACCAGTTTCCTCTCCGCCGGGGATAAAACCGCCAATCTGATAAGTGGCCGGATCCTGTTCAAGATGGTTGTACTGTCCGCCGAGAATCAGCGACATCGCGGGATTGAAGGCATTGCTGCTCAACATCGCCGCAGGCGCAGCCTCAGCCGGGACGCTTCTTGCCGGCAGGGCCGATTCGGCTTTCTCCAGGCGTTGTTCAAGCGTTTTTATTTCTTCCCGGATCGCGCGCATCTCGACATTGTCTTGGGCATGACCCGGGCCAACCAGAAAACAGGACGCGGCGGCAACGGCCAGCGCCGCAATATTGCGGTAATGCATGATGTGATCTCCTCTGAATTAAAAATTTACGCACCACGGCAAGGCCGAGGTGCGCCAGGCACTGCAAGTCAGAGGAAAGAGGGGGGTCCGCGGCTGTTATATGCCGCAATGAGAACGGGCTGGAAGCCGGCAGCTTCGCATGCCGGCCGGGAGTGGAAAATGGCGGGATCAGGCAGCCCGGATGAGAAGCCTGGCGCCAGGCCTGATAATTTCTCGAAGCTCGCGCACTTGTCGCACAACTTCAGATGGGCCAGGCGTTCCTGCGCCGGCGCGTCCTTGGCCAGGTGCGAAACCGCGTGCGCGTAGGCCGCCTGCTGAGCAAACATCAACAGCAGGATCAGCAGGGCATTCAGAACGCGATGCGGTTTCATGGTCATGGGGGCAATGTGGGGGAAGTTTAGCGCAGGTCGGGGTCCTTTTGACAGATTACGGTTCACACTCAATCTGCCCGCATCTATATCGGCACCGCGTTCGTATAGGTTTCAGGTAAGCGAGCGTCAATTACAACAACAGGAAATTCTCATGAGTAAGTCTTGCCTCAGGCATGGTAGTGCGATCGCATCGCGCAGGGATTTTCTATTGCAGTCGGCCGCTTTCGGCACGGCGTTGCTGCTGCCGGCGATGGCGTATGCCGGGAGAATTCCCGATCTCGCGGGCGAAGTCATCGTAAATGGCCGGCTGGCGAACAAGACCACGGAAGTATTTGCCGGCGATGTTGTCAAGACCGGTCCTGACGGCCGCGTTGTTGTTGTGATGGGCAGGGACGCGTTTCTGATCCGCGCCAACAGTGAAATCGAGTTGCTCGGCGAATCCCGAAAAGCCGTGCTGAGCGGGTTGCGCATGCTCACGGGTGCCCTGCTCGCCGTATTCGGCAAGGGCCCGCCACGAGTGCTGAGCACAGCAACCATCACTGCCGGCATCCGCGGCACCGGAATTTACATGGAGGCGTCCGCCGCGCAGACCTACTTCTGCACCTGCTACGGCAGTGTAGAAATCGAAGATCGGCAACGCAGGGCAAAAAGTATCGTGCTCGCCAGTTATCACAACGCCAAAATCATTCGCGCTGTGCCCGCAGGTGACGCGGTAATCGAAAGCGCACAGCAGGTCAATCACTCGGACGATGAATTGGCCATGCTCGAACAACGGGTTGGACGCAAGCCGCCATTCGTGAAGTCGTGATGCCGGTGTTCCCGGCCCGTTGATCAGACCTTGATTGTGGTCTTCGCGCAATTCGGGACCATCACGGCTTCACTTGCATCGTCCAGCGCCGGTATTTGCGACAGGTGGCTCACGTCGTCCCATGCTTCAATGTCCCAGGTGCCGTTACCATGGCGCAGCACGTTGACCGAAGCGTTATAGATCGGAAAATTTCGGGGTACCGCATGTGGCAGGCCTTTGGCGCGACGGTAGACTTCGTCCAGAACGCCGCCGTGGGTCACGACCAACACGCGCGCGCCGGCGTGCTTCTCGACTATGTTGTCCATGAAACCGAGAACGCGTCGCGAAAATTCGCCGAGGCTTTCGCCGCCGGTCAATGCGCGGTGCGCATCTCGCGATTGCAGCGCCTGCCAGGCCTTGGGCTGATCAATGGTCGCCTCGGCATGGGTCAAACCCTGCAATACGCCAAGATGGCGTTCGCGCAATCGCCCATCCCTGATGATGTTGCGCTCCGGATCGAGCACTGACATGCGCGCCGTGTGCCAGGCGCGACTGAGATCGCTGGAATACGCGGCATCGAAGCGCTCGCGCAGCAGTCGTGCGCCCAGCGCTTGCGCCTGACTTTCGCCGATGCGATTCAGGGGCGTATCGAGGTGTCCCTGGATGCGGCTTTCGACGTTCCACTGTGTTTCGCCGTGGCGTACCAGAAACAGGGTCGTTGTCTTCATGTGGTCACGGGTTTTGCCGTTGGCATCACTCCGCCTGGACGTTAAACCGGTTCAGGTGATCCGGCACAACAGCCCCTTCAGGTACTCGCCCTCGGGGAAAGCCAGCGCTACCGGATGATCCGGTGTCGAATGGAGCTGATCGATGACTTGGGCATCGACCCCGGCATCGAGCGCGGCACCGGCGACGATTTTGCGGAACAAGTCCGCCGAGACGCCGCCGGAGCAGGAAAAAGTCGCGAGCAGGCCGCCAGGCCTGAGCAGCTTGAAGCCGAGCAGATTGATGTCCTTGTAGCCGCGCGCGGCGCGCTCCGCGCTCGCCGCCGTGGGCGCGAATTTGGGCGGATCGAGAATAATGAGATCGAACAGCCGGTTCTGGTCACGCAGTTTGCGCAGGTGCTCGAACACATCGGCATCAACCCATTCGCAGCGATCTTCCGGCTGGTTGTTGATCTGTACATGCTCGCGCGCCAGCGTCAAGGCATTCGCCGAGGAATCCACCGACATCACCGACACAGCGCCGTGCGCCAGTGCCTGCACCGTGAACCCGCCGGTGTAACAGAAGCAATTGAGCACTTCTCTGCCGGCCGCAAGCTGGCCAACCTGCAACCGATTGTCGCGCTGGTCCAGATAAAACCCGGTCTTGTGGCCCTGCGCCACATCGGCGCGCAGGCGCAGGCCGCACTCGTTGAATTCAACCAGCGTTGATTCGAGTGCGCCCTGTACCAGCCCGGTGCGCGGCGTGAGTCCCTCGAGCGCCAGCACATCGGCGTCGGAGCGTTCGTAGATGGCGCGCGCGCCGGTGATGCGTCCAAGCGCGGCAATGATCGCCTCGCGCCAGCGCCGAGAACCGGCACTGGAAATCTGTACGACCAGCACATCGGCGTACCGATCCACGATCAGCCCCGGCAAACCATCGGACTCGCCATGCACCAGGCGCTCAGCGTCGTCCGGGTTCCTGGCAAACAGGGTGCGGCGCATGTTGATCGCGGTTTCCAGCCGATGCTGGAAGAAGGCGACATTGATCTGCGTATTTTCTTCCCAGGCCCACACGCGCGCGGCAATGTTCGCGTCCGGATTGAACGCGGCGACGCCGAGAAACTGCCCGTCGGCAGCCACAACATGCACGGTATCGCCCGCTTTGGGAGAACCCTCGGCGCGGTTGATTGCGCCCGAAAATACCCAGGGATGTCGTCGCAGCAGTGACTTCTCCCTGCCGGCCTTCAGAACGACGCGCGTGGTCTTGCCGGACCCCTCACTCACCGCGCCCGGCCCTCAAGGTTTCCTGCGTCTGGCGCGCGGGTGAGCCTGGTCGTAGACCTTGGCCAGATACTGAAAATCCAGATGGGTATAAATCTGGGTGCTCGAAATGCTGGCGTGACCCAGCATTTCCTGCACGGCACGCAAATCGCCGCTTGATTGCAGGACATGGGACGCAAAGGAATGCCGGAGCATATGCGGATGCACATGTCCGGGTAATCCTTGCTTGATGCCCCATGCTTTTAGCCGCGACTGCACGGTGCGCGGACTGATCGCTTCGCCGCGCCGATTGACGAACAGCGCGCAATCGCCGGCCTCAGGCAGGCTTTCGCGCGTCCGCAGCCAGACGAGCAGTGCTTGCAGGGCGTGGCTGCCCACGGGGACGACGCGTGTCTTGCTGCCTTTGCCGACGACGCGCACGGTCGCGTCCGCCAGGTTGACATCGCCTTGCTTGAGCGAGGTCAATTCGGACAACCTCAGTCCGGAGGAATACAGCAATTCGAACATGGCGCGGTCGCGAATCGTCAGCGCATCATCGCCGGCAATATCGACCAGTCGGGACGCCTCATCGGGTGACAATGCCTTCGGCAGCGCTCGCGGTGATTTTGGTGCCCGCACGCCGATACAGGGATTGCGCGTCAAGCCGTGTTCGCGCGCAAGATAGTCGAAGAAGCCGCGCCATGCGGAAAGCATGCGCGCCAGTGATTTTCCACCTAATCCGCGTGCGTGCAGCCGCGCGACGAAACGCCGGATCTCGGCAGTATGCAGATCTTCCAGCGCCGTTTTCTGCGTCAGCTCCAGCAGAACGCGCACATCATGTGCATAGCCCTTGGCGGTATGCGGCGACAGGCGCCGCTCCCGCACCAGATGCGACACAAAGCCGGTGGCCAACGGATGCCCGGCGGGCGAATCTGGTTGGGCAGCGGGTGGGGTATCGTCAACCGGCATTTACAAGAACCGCGCCAGCGAGGTGCTGATCAACTCACCCAATCGCTTCAGGTAGAGCGTACCCATTTCGGGGTAGAAGCGTTGCGGGTCTTCGCTGGCCAAAGCGAGCAGGCCGAATGTTTTGTCAGACCGCAACCCAATGTACGCCAGCGACTTGAGCAGTTCGCCTGACTCGCCAAACCACCCGGCGGTTTCAAACATGGGTTTGTTGCTGCAATAAGGCTGAGTCAGGCTGTCGGAGAATACCCGGACCTCCTGACTGCTGGTCCCGAATTCCGGCAGCGAAGGATGATCCCAATCGGTCCACAGCCGGATGGCCACGTGGGGGACCGCAAAATCCTCGCGCAGACTGGAATAGAGCACCTCCAAAGACGAAGCCAGGTTTTCGGGCTTGATCATCGCCAGCGCGGCACGATGCACCCGATCGCCGATGGTGTCGTTGTCCTCGCCATAGGCCACCAGTTCGCCCAGCTTGGCTTCCAGGATCTTGTTCTTGTCGCGCAAGGCGATGATCTGGCGCTCGGAGATCGGGATGGCATGGTTGCCGCGCGGATGCGGGATGGAAATATCGCTGATCAGATCGGAGTACTCCTCGAAAAATTCGGGGTGATCCTTCAGGTATCGGGCAACATCGTCAGGGTTCATCTGGATTCTCTCTGGTATCGTGACTCTACAGCTCGATCTCGCCTTCGAATACGGATTGCGCAGGCCCGCTCATCGACACCGGCTGAGTACCGCCGGGCCACGCGATACTGAGTATGCCCCCGCGCGTATCGACTTGCACCGGCGAATCGAGCAATCCGCGCGCGATGCCCGCCACCGCCGCGGCGCAAGCGCCGCTGCCGCAGGACAGGGTTTCTCCCGACCCGCGTTCGAACACCCGCAGTCTAATCTGTCCGCGACTCACAATCTGCATATATCCGGCATTGACGCGCTCGGGAAAGCGCGGGTGGTTTTCTATTTGCGAACCTTCACTGTGCACCGGAGCGGCGTCCACATCGGCCACAACTTGCACCGCGTGCGGGTTGCCCATCGACAAGGCGGAAATTTCAAGTTGCCGGCCGGCAACTTCAAGCCAGTAAGTTAGCGCCTGCTGTTCAGCGGCAAAAGGAATCCGGGATGGCTCGAAAACAGGCTTGCCCATGTTGACGCTGACCATTCCGTTGTTCTCCAGACGCGGTTCGATGACGCCGGATCGGGTTTCCACGCGGATCGCGCTCTTTTCGGACAAGCCCTTGTCGTGAACGTAGCGCACGAAACAGCGCGCGCCGTTGCCGCATTGGCTGACTTCACCGCCGTCGGCATTGAAGATGCGGTAATAGAATTCCGCGTTCGTGCTTCGCGCCGGCTCGACGACAAGCAATTGATCAAATCCGATGCCGAAGTGGCGATCAGCCAGACGGCGGATGCCCGGAGCATCCAGAGTGAACGGCACGCGGGTGGCGTCAACCACCATGAAGTCGTTACCGGCACCCTGCATTTTTGTGAATTTCAGCTTCATTGGCGGCGGATCAGGGCGCAATAGGCCTGGACATGAGGTAGTCGTCCATAAAGAAACCCCTGCCGATTTCCACTTTCACGGTTTTCACAACGCTGAAACCCGTGCGCCGGTAGGCGGCGATCGAGCCATGGTTGTTCCTGTTGACCTGAAGGTACAGGGTGTCCATGCCGTGT
This sequence comes from Betaproteobacteria bacterium, assembly GCA_031362885.1. GTDB lineage: Bacteria > Pseudomonadota > Gammaproteobacteria > Burkholderiales > JACQAP01 > JACQAP01. The sequence continues at coordinate 19,456 of JANLTJ010000020.1, read as the reverse complement.
TGCCGGGCGATGTTTGCAACATGGTCGATCAGCGCCGCGCCATAGCCCTGACCGCGAAACAGTTGATGGACGTAGAGTTTGTCGAGTTTCATCGAGCCCGCTTCGGCGCCACGCTGGTAGCTCGCAAATCCGCAAAGTTCGCCACGTACTTCGAGTACGTCCCACCAGCCTTTGTCCCGCGAGGCCTCATCCGTGCGCAGTTGCGCGCGAATCGCGTTCGGGGAATAGCGCTGCGCCAGCATGTATTCTATCTGCTTGACGGTAATGATCCCCGGGTAGTGCTGCAGCCAGATTTCCCGTGCCAGCACGCAAACCGGCGCAATGTCCGCATCGCGCACCGGGGAAATGCGGAAATTACACGGACTGGCCATATGCAGACCAAATTCCGTGCTTGTTCGACAGGACGGGCATCAGTAGAACTTCGCTTCGCCTGGCGGGCGCGTCTTGAAGCGTTTGTGCAGCCAGTAATACTGTTCGGGCATTTCGCGTGCCCGCTCCTCGATGAAGGCATTCATGCGCCGGGTGTCGTCTTCCACGCTGATTCCTGGAAAATTCTCCCACGCCGGATAAAAACGCGCGACATAACCGCCGGCGCCCGGCAATTGGCGGGTGATGCATGGAACCACGCGCGCGCCGGTCATGCTTGCCAGACGCGACAGCGCAGTAACGGTCGCGGTCGGCACGCCGAAGAAAGGCACGAACAACGAATCCTTCGGACCGAAATCCATGTCCGGAAGATACAGAAACGGCACCGCATTGCGCAACCCGCGTATGACCGCACGCAAACCGTCCTGTCTGGGAACCAGAATGCTGTTGCCGAAACGGGTGCGCCCATGCAGCAGGATGCGGTCGAGGGCCGGATTCTTCTGGCGCTGGTACATGGACATCACGTCATATTCGATCGAAAGCCGGATGCCACCCATGTCGAGACCAACAAAGTGGGGGGCGAGCACGATCAGGGGCTTGCCGTATTCACGGTCGAGGTTCTCCCGATCCTCAAAGCTAACCAGTTCGCGCACCCGTTGCTCCGAACCCCACCACAGGATGCCGTGTTCCAGAACGGTCCGGCCGAAGGCGCGAAAGTGCCGGCGCGAAAGTTTTTCCCGGTCCACATCCTGCATTTGCGCAAAGCATAAGCGCAGGTTCGTGCGCACCACGCGCCGGCGCTCCCATGCCAGCCAGTAAATCAGCATGCCAAAGCCCCTGCCGAGCGGCGCCAGCAAACTCAGCGGCAGCAGACCCAAAAGGCGGACGATGCCGAGACCGGCCTTTTCAAGCATGGAGCATAAAGAAGGGACGAGGAGGGGGGGGCGAGGGGCGAGGGAGATGTGGGGCGACGACATGGGAAGCCGACGTTGCATAAAGCCATACTTGCTCCAGGTTGCGAATATCGAAGCCGCCCGCGATTCTCATCGCGCGCCTCTCGCCCCTCGTACTGCATCCCTGGTTTCAGGTGCTGAGGCGCCTGCAGGCACCTTGTAGCGGTTGTAGCTCCACAGATACTGGCCGGGCTCAAGTCTTACCAGGCGCTCAATCGCCGCATTGATGGTGCGCACACCATCCTCGCCACTGATATCTTCCGTCAATCCGCTGAAGTGAATTGCATAACCCGCGCCACTCTTCAGGCGAACCGCTGCGGTCAAGATGATGGTGGCGCCGCTGGCCTGGGCCAGCTTGCCGACCAGAGTCATGGTATAGGCGGGGCGTCCGAAAAAATCCGCCCACACTCCTTCCCCGCGTCCGGGCACCTGATCCGGAAGAATTCCGATTGCTTCGTGGCGCCGGAGGGCTTTCAACAGCAAGCGCACGCCGCCGAGTGTGGCCGGCGCGAGCGAAACCCGGTCGCGCCCGCGCCCGGCCTCGATAAGCGGCTGCAGACTTTGTATTTTCGGTGGCCGGTAGAGCACCGTGATCGGGCTGCGGCTTGCCAGCCACAGCGCGGCAATGTCGAAGCATCCCAGATGCGGTGTCAGGTAAATGACGCCCTTGCCACGACGTTCCGCCGCCTCGACCAGCGCGAGCGAATCAGCCGATACCACCCATTTGCGCACCTCGGTAGCCGGCCGGAACCAGATGGGAATCAGTTCGGCACCGGCCTTGCCGGACTCGGCGATGTTCCGGCGCAGGATGCCCTGATAGTCCGATTCGTCTTGCCAGATCGCACTTAGCAGGAGATTGTCGCGCAGGCGAGCTGCATAACTGGGGGAAAGGAAGTACACCGCCCAGCCGAGCACGCCTCCGGTTGCCTGAATCCAGGACAGCGGCAGCCTTGCCAGTTGTCGCATTAACGCGACCAGCATGAACTTATTCCAATTACTATCCGTTTTGTTCTTTCGGGAGTTTTTGTTATCCTGACGGCCCTCTTGTATCCATAAAAGACCCTCCCGCATGAGTGATTACCTCTTCACATCCGAGTCGGTGTCCGAAGGCCATCCCGACAAAGTCGCGGATCAGATTTCCGATGCCGTGCTCGACGCCATCTTAACCCAGGACAAATTCGCCCGAGTTGCCGCCGAAACACTGGTAAATACCGGCCTGGTGGTCATGGCCGGCGAGATTACCACTCACGCCATCGTCGACTTTCAGCAGGTCGCCCGTCAAACCATCAAGCGCATTGGTTACGACAATACCGATTACGGGATCGACTATAGAGGCTGTGCGGTGCTGGTTGCCTACGACAAACAATCGCCGGATATCGCCCAGGGCGTAGACAAAGCCCAGGACGATCCATTGAACCAGGGCGCCGGCGATCAGGGCCTGATGTTCGGCTATGCCTGCGACGAAACTCCGGTGCTGATGCCTTTGCCGCTGTTTCTGGCGCACCGCCTGGTTGAGCGGCAGTCGGAACTGCGTCGCGATGGGCGCCTGCCCTGGCTGCGGCCGGACGCAAAATCCCAGGTCACGATTCGCTATGTCGGTGGCAGGCCCGATAGCGTCGATACGGTGGTCCTGTCGACCCAGCATGCCCCAGACATGACTCTGGAGAAGATTCGCGAGGCCGTAATCGAGGAGATCATCAAGCCGGTGCTGCCGAAGAATCTGATCAAAGGCCCGATCAACTATCTGGTCAACCCCACTGGCCGTTTCGTCGTCGGTGGTCCGCAGGGTGACTGCGGTCTCACGGGCCGCAAAATCATCGTTGACACCTATGGCGGTGCGGCTCCCCACGGCGGTGGTGCTTTTTCCGGCAAGGATCCGTCGAAAGTCGATCGCTCCGCAGCCTACGCGGCGCGTTACGTGGCCAAGAATATCGTGGCTGCGGGGCTGGCGAGCAAATGCCAGGTCCAGGTTTCTTACGCTATTGGCGTCGCCAAGCCGACTAGCGTGATGGTGACCACGTTCGGCACCGGGAAAATCAGCGATGAGAAGATCGCGCAACTGGTGCAAAAGCATTTTGACCTGCGCCCAAAAGGCATCGTGGCCATGCTCGATCTGCTGCGCCCGATCTATGAAAAAACCGCAGCCTATGGCCATTTCGGACGCGACGAGCCCGAGTTCACCTGGGAGAACCTGGACAAGGTTGAGGCGCTCAAAGCCGATGCCGGTATTAAAGCTTCCGTTGCAGCATGACTGGATTGACGCGGTAGAGCGGGCCCAAAGTCTGGCCGGTTTCTGTCGTAGCCTGAGCGATGGCCGCATCCGAAGTACTGACGCCTGTTCAGAGAACAGCCGCTGGCATATAATTCCAGCCTGCTGAGGAGCGCTGCGACCTGTCCCCATGGACTGGCCAGGCTTGGCAAACGAAAACGGCGCTCACAATCCATAAATCGATTGTGAGCGCCGTTTCCATTTCGGTGCTCCGTTTTTTAAAGGAGAAAACCAATGTCTGCCGTCCCGCACCCGAAGAAATCAGGCGACTTTCTAGTCGCCGACCTGTCCCTTGCCGACTGGGGTCGCAAGGAAATCCGCATTGCAGAAACCGAAATGCCCGGCTTGATGGCGATACGCGAAGAGTTCTCCGCGACCCACCCGCTGCGCGGCGCGCGCATCACCGGTTCACTGCATATGACCATCCAGACCGCAGTACTGATCGAGACGCTGCAGGCGCTCGGCGCCGAAGTGCGCTGGGCCTCCTGCAATATTTTTTCGACTCAGGATCACGCCGCCGCCGCGATTGCCGCCACCGGCACCGCGGTTTTCGCCGTCAAAGGGGAGAGCCTGGCCGAGTACTGGGACTACACCCATCGCATTTTCGAGTGGCCCAATGGTGTTCACTCCAACATGATTCTGGACGACGGTGGTGATGCCACCATGTTGCTGCATCTGGGCACCCGCGCGGAGTCGGATTCCACCGTCTTGAACAATCCGGGCGGCGAGGAAGAGACCGCATTGTTCGCGGCGATCAAGGCCAAACTTAAGCACGACCCGAAGTGGTATTCGACGCGCCTGGGCAAGATTAAGGGTGTTACCGAAGAAACGACGACCGGTGTGCATCGTCTGTACCAAATGCACAAAGAAGGCAAACTCGCCTTCCCGGCCATCAATGTAAACGATTCGGTCACCAAATCGAAATTCGATAATCTCTACGGTTGCCGCGAATCGCTGGTGGACGGCATCAAGCGCGCCACCGATGTCATGATCGCCGGCAAGGTTGCTGTGGTGTGCGGTTACGGTGACGTGGGCAAAGGTTCCGCCCAGGCGCTGCGGGCGCTATCCGCGCAGGTGTGGGTTACCGAGGTCGATCCTATTTGCGCCTTGCAGGCAGCAATGGAAGGCTATCGCGTGGTCACGATGGACTACGCGGCTGACAAAGCCGATATTTTTGTCAGTGCGACCGGCAATTTTCATGTGATTACGCACGAGCACATGAAGAAAATGAAGGATCAGGCCATCGTCTGCAACATCGGTCACTTCGACAACGAGATCGAAATCGCGGCCCTGTCCCAATACCAATGGGAGGAAATCAAGCCGCAGGTCGATCACGTGATCTTCCCCGACAAGAAACGCATCATCATTCTGGCCAAGGGCCGGCTGGTCAATCTGGGCTGCGGCACCGGACATCCGAGCTACGTGATGAGTTCCTCGTTCGCCAACCAGACGCTGGCCCAAATCGAATTATTCGCCAATACCGCAAAGTATCCGGTCGGGGTCTACACTTTGCCCAAGCATCTGGACGAAAAAGTGGCGCGCCTGCAACTGAAAAAACTCAATGCGCAACTGAGCGAACTGACCGACACCCAGGCCAACTACATCGGCGTGGAAAAGCAAGGGCCCTACAAGACGGACAACTATCGCTACTGAGCACCCCCACCCCCCCCGCCCGCTCCGCGCTGCGCGGAGTGGGCGCAAGGTTTTCACAGATCATGGATTCGTCACGCAATTTTTCATTTGAATTCTTTCCGCCCAAAACCCCGGAGGGCAAGACCAAGCTGCGCGCGACATGGCAGCAGCTTGCGCAACTGAAGCCACGTTTTTTTTCCGTGACTTTCGGCGCCGGTGGGTCCACGCAGCAGGGTACGCTGGATACCGTGATGGAGATTCGCGCGGCAGGCCATGACGCCGCGCCGCATCTGTCCTGCGTCGCTTCGACCAGGGCGGAAATCGCGGCCAACCTGACACGCTACCGGGACAGCGGCATTCGTCATATCGTCGCACTACGCGGCGACATGCCTTCGGGGCTGGCCTCCGGCGGCGAGCTGCGCTATGCGAACGAACTGGTGTCTTTCATCCGCGAGACCACGGGCGACTGGTTCCGGATCGAGGTCGCCTGCTATCCGGAATATCATCCGCAAACCCGCAACGCGGCGGACGAAATTACTAATTTCAAGCGTAAAGTCGATGCCGGTGCCAACTCGGCAATCACGCAGTATTTCTACAATGCCGATGCCTATTTTCGCTTCATCGACGATAGCGCGGCGGCCGGGATCGCCATTCCGGTCGTCCCGGGCATCATGCCGATCAGCAATTTCTCCCAGTTGGCGCGCTTTTCGGATGCCTGCGGCGCTGAGATACCGCGCTGGATGCGCATCAAGCTCGAGGGCTACCGCGACGATACGGCGTCGATCCGCGCCTTCGGGCTCGACGTGGTGACCGACTTGTGCGCCAAGTTGCTCGAAGGCGGCGCTCCGGGACTGCATTTCTATACGCTGAATCAAGCGGGGCCGGTCAGTACAGTCTGGCAACGCTTGAGCCTGGCCGCGTGACAGGCCTTGCTCCGTGACCGCGGAGCAATGACATAACACCCGTCAATCAGTGCCAATGTCATTGTTGTCCGTGCAGCCATTGCGTAGACTCTCGCTCGTGCCGTCCTCCCATGCAAAACCGCTGGTCCTGCTCTTCGCCGCAGTCGCAGTCGTGGCGCTCGCCGAGTTTTACTGGCTGAACTGGCTGCGCTCGGCTGAAGCGCGCTTTGCCGATGTTTTTGTCGCCGCGCAAGCCGGCAACATCAAGCCAGACCCGGATATCGTCGTGGTTGCCGCCGATGAGAACAGCCTGGAGCAAATGGTTGAATACGCCGGCCGCTGGCCGTGGCCGCGCTCGGTGCATGGCGAGATTGTGCAAGGCATCCAGGTGCAGAAACCGCGCGCCATTGTTTTCGACGTCATGTTTTTCGAGCCGGACATCTACCGGCTGGACGCTGATGAATTGTTCAACAAGGTCGTGGCGCGCTACTCCAATGTGTACTTTCCGACCGCGCGCCAGGATCCCAGCGGCGACCCCTACGGACTGCCGATTACTGAATTGCAGGCCGCGTTGGGCGCGTTTGCAGGCCCGCTAGCAGACCAGCAAGCGACTCTGAATATTGGTTTGCCCAAGGCACTGAGTTTGGTCAACTGGCGTCTGGGCACCATTGACTTCCTTGCCGACGCCGACGGAATCGGGCGGCGCTACTTCGTCTACCAGAGCGCCTACGGCTGGAAAATTCCTTCCCTGCCGGCGCGGGTGGCACAAGACCTCGGCATGGCCGTCCCGGATACGGATTCCATTCTGCTGAGCTGGCCGGGCGGCAAGGCCGCGCGCGCGCATGTGTCCTATGCGGACTTGTATCTCGATTTCAACCGTCGCAAGCGCAGCCGCGACCCGGCCGAATTTAGGGACAAGATCGTCGTCATTGGCGTAACCGCCACCGGGTTGCACGACATACGACCGACACCGGTGTACTCGAAGTACAACGGCGTCGACATTCTGGCGGGCACCCTGGATAACCTCAAGAACCGCAACTACCTGCGCGAGGTTGCGGTGGCGTGGCCGGTGGCGGTTACGTTGCTGTTGCTGGTGCTGATGTATGCCGTATTTCGCGCGCAGTGGCACACGCTCAAGATTGGCGGCGCGTTGTTACTGGTGTCGGCTGTACTCGTAGCCGCGCAACAGGTGGGCACCGGCAAGCTGCTGGTGCTGCCGGTGCTGCGCCCGTTGCTTTTCGTCTGGGCGTTCTTTCTCGTCGCGGCGCTGCGGGAATACCTGCGCGAGAGACGCCAGCGCGAGCAGGCGGTGCGTGAGTTTTCGCGCTTCGTCAATCCGCATGTCGTCAAGGAATTGATGGCGCATGGCGGGCTTTCGCGCGAAGGCGAAAGCCGCCAGGTCACCATGTTGTTTTCCGATATTCGCGGCTTTACGACGCTTTCCGAATCGCGCACGCCCCAGCAGGTTGTCAGTCTGCTCAATGGCTATTTCAGTCGCCAGGTGGCGGTGGTTTTCCGCAACGGCGGTGCGCTCGACAAATTCATCGGCGACTGCATCATGGCCATCTGGGGTGCGCCGCTTGACGATGCCAAACAGGCCGAGCACGCGATTGAATGCGCGCTGGAGATGGCTGATACGCTGGAAACGTTTCGCAAGGATCTCAATGACCCGAATGCGGACTTCGATGTCGGCATCGGCATTCACTCGGGACCGGCTGTGGTCGGCCTGATCGGTTCCGAGCAACGGCGCGAGTACACGGCTATCGGCGACACCGTGAATCTGGCCAGCCGCATTGAGGGGCTGACCAAGGGCGTTGCCCGGATACTGGTATCCGAAGACACCATGCGCCTGTGTCCGGACGCCTTTGACTTTGTTCCGCGCGGACTTTACAAAGTCAAAGGCAGAACGCAGGATGTGGCACTGTTCGAACCGAAGAGAAAATCCGCATGAGGGTTGATCCATGAAAATCCGGACTTTTGTGTTCTTGCTGTTTGGGTGGCTGATTCCTGCGGCGCATGCGGCCGAAACCGGCTATACGCTGAAAGCGACCGAGGTGAAGGACAATCCTTTTCTGGACGCGGTGACGCTGGTGACGCTTGCGGAAAAAACCACGGTGGAAATTCTCAATCGCAGTGGTGCATGGATGAAAGTGAAGGCTCCCGATGGTAAACAGGGGTGGATTCGCATGCTGTCGGTGCGGCTCGGCACTCCGGGACAGAAACCGCCGGGCGGCGGCAGCCTGCTCTCTGCGCTCGGTTTCGCCAATCGGCCGCGCCCGGCCAGCTCGTCCACCGTGACCACCGGCGTCAGGGGATTCTCGGAAGAAGATCTGGCGGCCGCCAAGCCCAACCCGGCAGAGTTGGAAAAAATGAAAAGCTTTGCGGCCACTGGCGCGCAAGCCGCGCAACTTGCCGAGACCGGCAAGCTCAAAGTCACGCGGGCTGTTTACTTCGACGAAAAAGGCAAGCCGCTGAAGGAGAAAAAATGAACGCCCTCAAACTATTGCTTGGTGCAACCCTGGTCGCTGCGCTGCTGGCCGGCTGCCAATCCGGTGGTGGCGGCTTCAGTTTGGAGAACTTGCAGAAGGTGGATCTCGGAGCGGTGGTGAAAGGCGTCGGCAATCTGCGCGAAGTCAAGGAGCCGGAGGAAATTCAGATCGGCCAGAGCATGACCGAAACCTTGCTCGGCGCGCGACCGTTGTATGACGATGCGCAACTACAGCGCTACGTCAACGAAGTCGGTCTGTGGGTGGCGCGCCAATCGGAGCGCCCCACTCTGGCTTGGCATTTCGGCGTTAACGATTCCGACCACATCAATGCGTTCGCCGCTCCTGGCGGGTTCGTCATCATTACCAAGGGCATGATGAAGCAATTGCGCAACGAAGCCGAATTGGCCGGCGTGCTGGGCCACGAAGTGGCGCACGTGATCCAGAAACACCATCTCAAGGCCTTGCGCAAAACCGCTTTTGCTGATTTGCTGGGCGAAGGCCTGACTGCCGCGAGCGACAACAGGAATACCGAATTGGTCCGCAAGCTGACCGGGCCGACCAAGGAGTTGTATGCGCGCGGTCTGGATAAATCCGATGAATTCGAGGCCGACCGCATGGGCGTGGTGCTCGCCACGCGTGCCGGCTACGACCCTTACGGCCTGCCTGCCGTGCTCAGTACCCTGGCGAGTGCGGATCCGAAAGACAATTTCCTCACCCTGCTGACCAAAACCCATCCGCTACCACAAGCCCGTCTGGATCGCCTCGAGCCGGGAATCGCCACCCTGGATGCGATCAAGGCTCCCCAGAACGCGGACCGCTTTCAGGAATTTACCGGCAAGCTGCACCTTGCCTCTCAGTAGGCCGGCAACACGCCGTGGCTAAGCATGCCGTACTCGCTGGCGCCAGTGGTCTCGTCGGCGAACGATGCCTTGCCCGTCTGCTCAATCACCCGGCGTATGACCGCGTCACCGTGTTTTCCCGTCGTCCGCTTGCGCTTTCGCATGCGAAGCTTCGCGTCGATCTGGTGGATTTCGAAGCCCTCAAATCGGTCGGTGAGCATTGCGACGATGTTTTCTGCTGTCTTGGAACCACCATCGGGAAAGCGGGGTCGCGGGAGGCATTCAAGCGCGTGGATCACGATTTTCCGCTGGCACTTGCCAGTCTTGGCAGGAGCGCGGGTGCGCAGCAATTTCTGATGGTGTCGGCTTTGGGTGCCGACGCGAAATCGTCGGTCTTCTACAACCGTGTCAAAGGCGAGACCGAGCGCGAAATCGCCGCGCTCGGTTTGCCGAAGGTGATGTTCATGCGGCCGTCGATACTCCTTGGAGAGCGAAGGGAAAGCCGGCCCGGCGAAAAAGCCGGTATTCTTGTTGGCCGGCTGATTGCGCCGCTGCTGGTTGGCGCGCTGCGCAAATTCCGGCCAATCCGGGTCGACGATGTGGCGGCCGCCATGTTGTATGCAGCCAATCACGAACTGCATTCCGGGACCGTGGATTCCGACCAAATCGTGCGGCTGGCGCAATTGGAAAATGCCCGCCAATAAACAAGGCCGGCGCATGGCCGGCCTTGCTTCTGAAAAAACTGTGCCCCTGCCTTGAGTCAGGCGACTGCGCGCACCGGCTGCAAGCGTACAGGATGGGCCGCGTAGGCGTGATACGCCGCCGCTTCCGCTTCGCCGAATTTGACCTTTACACCCATGTCGGTGAACACCGTTTCCAGTGCGCACAAACTCAACATCACGTTTTCCATCTTGCAGGAATAGCCCATCAGGCCGAAGCGCCAGATCTTGCCGGCGAGATCCCCCAGTCCCGCGCCGATTTCGAGGTTGTAATCGAGCAACAGGCGGCGGCGCACTTCTTTTTCATCGATGCCGGGTAATACGCTGACCGCATTCATCTGCGGCAGGCGGTAGGCTTCTTCAACAAGAAAGTTCAAGCCTAGTTTCTCCAAACCGCCTTTCAGCGCCAGATGATTGCGCTGATGACGCGCCCAGGCATTCTCCAGCCCTTCTTCGCGCAGCATCAGCAGGGATTCGTGCAAGGCATACAGCGAGTTGGTCGGTGCGGTGTGGTGATAAGTGCGCGTGGTCGCGCCCCAATAGCCGAGCAGCAGGTTCATGTCCATGAACCAGCTATGCACTTTTTCCGCGCGGTTTTTCACCAGATCGACCACACGCGCGCTGAACGTAATCGGCGACAGGCCCGGTGTGCAGGACAGGCATTTCTGGCTGGCTGAATAGGCGGCATCGATGCCCCACTCTTCGATCAGCACCGGTGTGCCGCCCAGCGAGGTGACCGCATCCATGATGGTGAGCGCGCCATGCTTGCGCGCGATCTCCGCCAGCGCTTTCGCGTCCGATGCAACCCCGGTCGAGGTTTCCGCGTGCACGAAGGCCAGCACTTTGACATCCGGGTTGGCCTTGAAGGCATCTTCGACTTTTTGCAGGCTGACCGGCGTACCCCAGCGGTCTTCCACCACGATGGCGGTGCCGCCGCAACGCTGCACGTTCTCGATCATGCGCCCGCCGAACACACCGTTGCGGCAGACGATGATCTTGTCGCCCGGGCTGACCATATTGACAAAGCACATTTCCATGCCGACCGAGCCGGGGCCGGAGACCGGGAAGGTAAGTGCGTTATTGGTCTGAAACGCGTAGCGCAGCAATTCCTTGAGCTCTTCCATCATCTCGACGAATACCGGATCGAGATAGCCGATGGTCGGTTTTCCCATCGCGGAAAACACGCGCGGATGGATCTCCGACGGGCCGGGGCCCATCAGGTGGCGTTGCGGCGGATAAAAGGAATTGATTTTTCTCTTGGGAGCGAAATCCTGGCTGGGCATGGCGTTTCCTCGATAACAGACTCAAAAAACTGTCCGCGCGCGCGCATTGCGCAAGCGAAAAGGGGACGAAGTGTACAAGACGGCAGATGGCAAGCCAAGCGCGCTGGCTTGAAAAGCAAAGTTTTCAACCATCTTCAGCCGGTGCTTACTTTTCCGGTAAGCCGGCGCTCACTTAGTTGGCTGATTTAATCGCTGGAAACTGAATCAGCCGCGCGGAGAAGTCCTCATCGTCGAAGGCAATGTCGCCATCTTTGTAGGCTTCGGGCTGGGTCTTGAGATTGGCGAAATCGAATTGCCGCGCGTCGAGCAGGTGCGAAGGCGAGGTGCGCTGCAAGCTGGCGAACATGGTTTCCAGGCGGCCGGGGAATTTCTTGTCCCAATCCTGAAGCATGTTCTTCACCACTTGCCGCTGCAGCTTGTTCTGCGAACCGCACAGGTTGCAGGGGATGATCGGGAATTCGCGCAGCTCCGCGTATTCCTCGAGGTCCGCCTCCTTGCAGTAGGCGAGCGGACGGATCACGATATGCTGGCCGTCGTCGCTGATGAGCTTCGGTGGCATCGCTTTCAGGCGCCCGCCGTGAAACAAGTTCAGGAAAAAGGTTTCCAGAATGTCGTCGCGGTGATGGCCGAGCGCAACCTTGGTGGCGCCGATTTCACCGGCCACGCGATACAGCGCGCCGCGCCGCAGCCGCGAGCACAGCGAGCACATGGTCTTGCCCTCTGGAATCACGCGCTTGACCACGCTGTAGGTATCCTGCTCGATGATGCGATAGGGCACGCTGATGGAGGTCAAGTATTCCGGCAGGACATGGGCCGGATAGCCGGGGTGTTTTTGGTCGAGATTCACCGCGACGATATCGAAATCAATCGGCGCATGACTCTTCAGCGACAGCAGCACATCCAGCAAGGCATAGCTATCCTTGCCGCCCGACAGGCAGACCATGACTTTGTCGCCGTCCTGGATCATGTCGAAATCGGCAATGGCTTCCCCGACCTGACGGCGCAGCCGCTTGGCGAGTTTGTTGCCTTCGTAAATCTGTTTTTGCAGTGTCGTCATTTATCGGGTGCGGTAAATTTCGAAACCCACCGACTCGCAATCCGGGTACACATCCAGTTTTTCGCTGGATACCCGGGCGGCCAGCACACCTGGCCGCGCCAGGCAGATCACCAGGATTTTCTCGCAGAAGGTTTCCTGCAAGTTGAAGTGGCTGCTGTCGGCCATGGCGGTGATTTCCCGGCGCACAAAGTCGTAGTCTACTGTTTCATCGATGTGATCGCGCTCGACTTTGCCGCCCGGGTCCATATAAAGGTCCACATTTACGATCACGCGCTGCCTGGCCTGTTTCTCGAAGTCGTGGATGCCGATGGAAATGCGGGTCTCGAAGTTCTTCAGGAATATCCGGCGCACGGGGGTGCTCATCGCCCGTCACCGGTTTCGAACTGTACATCGCGGCGCGATGCCCACAAATGCTGACCGCCATCGACCACGATCGTGGTGCCGGTCAGCGCGCGGGCGTTGACCACGAAGCGCACCGCGTCGGCGATGTCGTTCAGCTCCGAACTGCGTCCCAGGGGAGCCATTTTATGGGCGCGCGCAAATCCGACCTCAGTCTGTTTGCCGCTGACCAGGGTAATGCCAGGCGCCACACCGCACACCCGCACTTTCGGCGCCAGCGCCATGGCGAGCACCCGTGTCGCCCCTTCGAGTGCAATCTTGGCGATGGTATAAGACAGAAAATCCGGATTGAGATTGAACACCTTCTGGTCGAGCAGATTCACCATACAGCCGGTCATGCCTTCCGGGATGCATGCGGCAAAATCCTTTGCGAGCAGCAGAGGCGCGCGCAAATTGATGTCAATGTGGCGCTGCCACACTGCGGTGTCGAGACTGGCCAGATTGTCGTACTCGAATAATGCCGCGTTATTGACCAGGCAGGTCAACGCGCCCAACTCGCGCTCGCACTGCGCGATCAATGCGCTCACCTGGCCGGCGTCGGCAAGGTCGCAGCGCACCGCGAATGCCTTGACGCCGAGGGCGGTAATTTCGCCGGCCAAGACCTGGGTTTCCGCTTGAGAGTGGTGAAAGTGCAAGGCGATATCCCAGCCATCCGCAGCCAGCCCGAGCGCAATCGCGCGACCAATGCGTTTTCCCGCCCCGGTCACCAATGCCGCTCCGCGCCTTTTGCCGGCCTGACTCATGCTCGTTTTGGAATGAGCACCCGGGAACGTTGCGTCAGGGTGCGTGAGTGTTGTTGAATGGGGATTGTAGCCCAACCACCCTGGTTTTCCGCCTTGCCGATGCCCCGCTTCGCTCCCGAACTGCCTGCTCCGTCGGAGGAGGCGCGCGCACACAGCGCCCGGCTTACGCAAACCATTCGTGCGGACATAGCCGCGCGCGGCGGCTGGATCGATTTCGCGCGCTACATGGATTTGTCCTTGTACGCCCCGGCGGAAGGCTATTACGTTGCCGGCGCTGCCAAACTCGGCGCTGCGGGCGATTTCGTCACTGCGCCGGAAATTTCGCCCTTGTTCGCGCGCACGCTGGCGCGGCAAGTGGCCGAAATTCTGCAACGCGGCGGCGGCGATGTACTGGAACTCGGTGCAGGCTCCGGGCTGTTGGCGGCGGATTTACTCCGCGAACTGCACCGCCTCGACTGCCTGCCGTCGCGTTATTTTGTTTTGGACGTGAGCCCGCAACTGCGACAACGCCAGCAAGCCACCATTACGCGCCACCTGCCGGAACTGGCAAATCGCATCGAATGGCTAAACGCACTGCCGGAAAAATTCGAAGGTGTGGTCATCGCCAACGAAGTGCTGGATGCGCTGCCGGTGCATGTCGTCGCCTGGCACGAGGACGGCTTGTTCGAGCGCGGTGTTGCCTGGCGGGAAAATGGTCTTTTCTGGTCGGAACAACCGCTGCCACCTGGCGACTTGCGCAACGTCGCCGAAGCGGTGCGTGTCTCGGCGGAAATTAAAGCGCCCTATGTGAGCGAAATGGCGCTCGCCGCCCCGGCGCTGGTGCGCAGCCTGGCGGCAACGTTGCGCAACGGCGCGCTGCTGCTGATCGACTACGGCTTCGGCCGCCGGGAGTACTACCATCCGCAACGCGCCTTGGGCACCCTGATGTGCCATTACCGCCATCGCGCCCATGACGATCCGTTCTATCTGCCCGGATTGCAGGACCTCACCGCGCACGTCGATTTCACCGCCGTTGCCGAAGCCGGCATCGATGCCGGACTGGAACTGCTTGGCTACACGACCCAGGCGCAATTCCTCATCAACAGCGGCATTACGCGACTGCTGGAGCAAGCGTCCGCTGATGCAGGCGCCGCGCAATTCGCGCTCACGGCGGGCGTCCAAAAACTGCTCTCGCCCGCGGAAATGGGCGAGTTGTTCAAGGTCATTGCCCTGGGACGCGGTATCGATGGCCCATTGACCGGTTTCGCAAACGGTGACAAGTCACGCCTCCTTTGAACGCGCCTTCACGGCAACAAGCGACTTGCTTTTGCATTTCCTTCGTGTACCTTCGCGGGGCGTGTTTTTTGATGGTTCAGGGATAAACAATCCGTGCATATTCACATTCTCGGCATCTGCGGCACCTTCATGGGCGGCCTGGCCGTAATCGCCAGACAGGCCGGGCACAAAGTCACCGGCTGCGATGCCAACGTCTATCCGCCGATGAGCACTCAGTTGCAGGCGCAAGGCATCGAACTCATCGAAGGCTACGATCCGGCGCAGATCGGCCTGAAGCCCGATTTGTTCGTCATCGGAAACGTCGTCTCGCGCGGCAACCCGCTGATGGAAGACATACTCAATCGCGGCCTGCCATTCATCTCCGGGCCGCAATGGCTGCATGAAAATGTGCTCAGAGGAAAATGGGTGCTTGCCGTGGCCGGCACGCATGGCAAGACCACGACGACATCCATGCTGGCCTGGATCCTGGAGCACGCCGGATTGAATCCCGGTTTCCTGATCGGCGGCGTGCCGCTTAATTTCGGCATTTCCGCGCGCACCACGCAATCGGCGTTCTTCGCGATAGAAGCCGACGAATACGACACCGCGTTTTTCGACAAGCGCTCGAAGTTCGTGCATTACCTGCCGCGCACGGCGGTGCTGAATAATCTGGAATTCGATCACGCGGATATTTTCCCCGACCTCGCGGCGATCGAAACCCAGTTTCATCATCTGGTGCGCACCGTGCCGGGCGACGGATTGATCCTCGCCAACGGCCAGGAGCAAAGCATGCGGCGCGCCATCGCCCGGGGTTGCTGGAGCAGGATCGAATGGCTGGGCGTGCCGGAAGGCTGGTGCGCCGGAGTGCGCGGCGAACAGACATTTAACGTCGAGCTGGAAGGCGTACCGCAGGGCACGGTGCACTGGGAACTCCTCGGCGAACACAACCGCAACAACGCGCTGGCGGCGCTGGCGGCGGCACGACATGTCGGCGTGCCGGTGGCGACCGGAATCGCGGCCTTGGCTCAATTCCGCAACGTCAAACGCCGCATGGAAGTGCGCGGGAGCGTCAACGGCATCACCGTGTACGACGACTTCGCCCATCACCCCACGGCCATTGAAACCACCATCGCGGGATTGCGCGACAAGGTGGGCAAAGCGCGCATTCTCGCCGTGCTCGAACCGCGCTCGAATACGATGAAGATGGGCGTCATCAAAGACGCGCTGGCCGGCAGCCTGCTAGCGGCGGACCGGGTGTTCTGCTACACCAACGGACTGGGCTGGGATGCGCAACCCGTGCTGGCGCCACTGGGCGCGAAAGCCGGAACCTTCGATGATCTCGATGCGCTGGTTCGCGCAATCGCCGGCGAGAGCCGCTCGGGCGACCACGTTTTAATCATGAGCAACGGCGGCTTTGGAGGTGTGCATGCGAAGCTCTTGGATGCCCTGAAGACTCGTTAACCAAGTCATCACTGCATCCTCGACATGAGTGGACAAGACTGGAGCCGGCCCGAAGTAGAAGGCATCGTCGATGACTACTTCTCCATGTTGGCCGCGGAATTGTCGGGCACCCCTTATAACAAGACGGCTCATCGCCGTGCGCTTAAATCCCGCCTTGACGGCAGATCCGATGCATCTATCGAATTCAAGTACGCAAATATAAGCGCGGCCTTGTTGGACTTGGGGTTTCCCTATGTCAATGGCTACAAGCGTCGCGCAAACTACCAAATTCTCCTCGGGGAGGTGGTAGCCGAAAAGCTATCTTCCGCTTCGGCTCTGCAGGAAATAGCAGCGGCCAACGCAGATCAGCCGATCGCCGTGCCCGAAGTTGAGGACATTCTATCCATCTTGACAGAGCGGCCTTGCGTCGATACCCAACCCAGATTGGCGGAAGAGCCGCCACTGATCCCCCGTTTCACCACCAATTACATTGAGCGCGAAGCGCGGAACCGGTCACTTGGTAATGCCGGAGAAGCCTTTGTATTGAACTACGAACGGGCTCGTCTTATCAATGCAGGCAAGGAAGCACTGGCGGCACGAATTGAGCACACGTCAAAAGTGCGCGGCGACCACGAAGGTTTTGACATTCTTTCCTTTGAAGAGCACGGCGAGGAACGTCTGATCGAAGTCAAGACAACGAAGTACGGAAGCGATACACCGTTCTTCGTAACCAGAAACGAAGTCGCGACATCGGAGCGAAACGCCACTCGTTACCAGGTATACAGGCTGTTCTCGTTTCGGGAGGCGCCCCATTTGTACATGTTGCCTGGAGCCATTCCGTCAACGTGTCAGTTGTCGGCCGCAAGCTTCCTTGCACTCCCGAAATGACTCCGACGCGGGGGAATTATTTCGGAAGTGTGTATTAAACAAACCCAACAAAAAACCGGCTATTTGCCGGCATTCTTTCATTCTTTTTCTTCTGGGATTGATGAGGCTTTGGCGGCGTAGAAAGCATTCGACGTAACAACCCATCGAAAGCCGCTTGGTCGTCATTCTTCGCCGGTGCCTGGTTCTTCTGGGTCTTCGCTTTCATTCTGGTTTCCAAAGTTCAATCGCAATTGGTCTGTTTTGGGCACGCAGATTTTCAGACGGTGGCCAGCCACATTACCATTCAATGTCAACAGCCTTGCGTTGGTGCCATCGGACTTTTTTCCGTCAAATGTATGAAATTCAGTGGCCTCATAATGGATTGCGCTCGCGAGATGTATCGCATCTGGCACACGGATGCTTTTCATCACATCCTTTTGCTGCACGTTTTTCTGGAAATCCCGAATCTCTCTCGCTAAATCCATTACTCGCGCATCAATCGACAATTCCTGAATGTACCTATTCTGAAAAACCTTAATCAACTTTGCCTTTTGATCAACGCTTAGCGTGCTGTCCAGCACTTCGGCCCGCCAAAGCACGGATGTTATAAGCACAGCCCTTCCACGCTCCACCAATTCTACAACCTCGGAAAGTCCGTCCATTTCTGCTGGATCATCTCGTTTCTCATCCTTTATCCATGCGATGAGGGGCGCGGCATCCCAATAGAATTTAGGCTTACCAGTCGCCATTTCTGGTCTTGTCTATGTATTCGGTCGAGGAAAGACCGCCAAACGCATCTTTCGCCATTCCCCTCATAGAGGATAGTTTCGGCAAAGCGGATTCTTCGGGAAAAACCTCAATCCGCTCAACCTCCATGAAGTGCGGAAATTTCTCTGCCTTCTTGTAGAAAATCTCGCCGTATATTTTTACAAAATGATCAATACCTGATACGGCTTCCTTGAACATGCCTTTCGCAAAATGACATTTCACACTGGTTGGCCCAACTACCGGATATACCTTGAACAGATTTTTCCCGTTGTGAATGTCAAGCACATCAAGGCTGCCGACAATAGATCCTTGCTCTATCTGATCCGGCCCAAGGATGAGGTCAATTTTTGCATCCAACGACTTCGGCACATCAATTTTTTCATCATCAATCTGAAATATAAATTGAGAAATATGCCTTTTCTGTGGCTGCACCAGAGTCTTGTATGACTCAAGCAGGTCGATATCCGCGTCTTGTGGCCGCTGTCCGTTAATCATCTGTCGAATATCTCTGCCAAATCTGGAGACAACTTGCGGGCCGTAATTTTGCGTGTTCTGTTTGGAAACGGCCTCTACTTCCATCGTGACCGGACTATTCATCGACAATGCGGTAATGCGGTAATACAGGCCTGGGCTCTTCCGTCCCGACACACGCTTGTCGATGTGATTCAAAACTTGCTTGATAGCGTCGAGCTGGTCAATAAGATCACTGAGACGTAGGCTGTCGTCTGCCTCATCTCCTTTTAGAGTGACCTTAAACCTTCCGTCATTCATCGTTTTTTTCTCACGAGGTTGCTTCGCACCTACGATGTAGGCCGATACGTTAGCCTTTTGCCGGCGATACCTACCAACACTGCATCTGCGCGCTGGCTATCAGTGATAGTCCAATTTCGCACGATAGTTCCAGCGGAAATCAAATTCGGTAGCGTAGCGTTGTAAGTGCTTTTCACTGACATGGTGAAAAGTCCCGTATAGACCGCGTTTCAGCACAGCAAAACTGGATTCAACGGTGTTCGTGGTCACGTCGCCGCACACATACTCTCCGGCGCTGTGAGTAACAATACCATGCTGCGCAAACTCGCGTCCAACCTTGGTATAGACGCTCGACTCGTCAGTCATTAGCCGCGATCTTTCATGTATTTGCGCTTTGAGAATCGGACGAACCCTTTGCGTTGTTTGCCGGTATTGCCCCAATACGTTTCATCAACCTCTACGGCATCGCCATTTCCACCAAAGAAACCGCCACCGTTTGAAGTCATCGCCTCACGAATACGGTGCGACATGAACCGCGCAGTTTTATAGGTTACGCCGAGCATGCGCTCAAGCTGCTTGCTGGCAATTGTGGGGAGTAAGTTAGTTGTCCGGTTCTGTAGCACGTAATGTGTCCGGTTTTTTGGGTGAGATATGGAAAGACCCATAAGCCGGGCGCGTTGGTTACAGGAGACGCGGACAATGAGATTCCAAGAGGCCTACGCAGGC
>JANLTJ010000083.1:0-25636 GCA_031362885.1 Betaproteobacteria bacterium | reverse complement strand
TGGCCTGGTTCAACCACCACAGGCTGCTGGAACCGATCGGATATATCCCGCCGGCCGAAGCTGAGGCAAACTACTATCGGCAACTCACCAAGAACGCCACATCTGTGGCGCTAACTTAAACCAAACAGCCTCCACGAAACTCGGGGCGATTCAGTATGCATCTGAGCGTCAAGACGGTCAGTATCTATCGCGCGCGCATTCTGGCCAAGCTCGGTGCCAGTTCCAACGCCCAAATGACGCGCTACGTCCTCGAGCACAAACTCGAGCGCTAGCCATCCCGGTTGCGCTGTAAATCCCCGCTGCGCCAGCAATCTCCGCTGCGCCGTAGCCCAGCGTGCGGCCAAGGCTGCTTCGGTCATGTGCGCCGACGCGCCCGACGCGCGTACCGGATCTGGCCGCACACCGGTCTTCAGAACTGAGAAATTTTAGCTGACACGGGTCGAAACCGGGGCCACCCATCGCGGCACAAAGCGGCGCTAATATGGCAGCCTGGGCTCACAACCGCCGGCCTTGGAGCAGCCCGGTTCAAGAGCGGATACCGCAGTTTCCCGTCCGACGCCGGCCCGCCGTCCTTAACCATCGGCTCGATTTGTCGTAGTAGCGTAGGAAAAACGGTAAATCATCATCCAGGCATGCAGATATCTCCGACAGAAAAGTAAGACTCTTAACTTTCTCCTGCAAGTACTTGTATTTTCGTGTTACATTGGCATACAGACTGCTTTAGGTAAGCACCGCAAACAGCAAATGTGGATACCGTAAGGCAATGTT
Source organism: Betaproteobacteria bacterium (assembly GCA_031362885.1). Taxonomy (GTDB): domain Bacteria; phylum Pseudomonadota; class Gammaproteobacteria; order Burkholderiales; family JACQAP01; genus JACQAP01. Next base: position 24,868 of record JANLTJ010000083.1, on the reverse strand, counting down.
CCGGAGTCGGAACCGGCTGCTTCTGGTGAGCCTGAGATCGGGGTATTCGAATGCGAGCAATGGCGGTGTCATGAGTGGCGAGCTTAAGGGTCTCAAGATCATGGTGATCGACGACAGCAACACGATCCGGCGCAGCGCGCAGATTTTTCTGTCTCAGGCGCAGTGCGAGGTGATCCTCGCCGAAGACGGGTTTGATGCGCTGTCGAAAATTGTCGAGCGCGAGCCGGACGTTATTTTTCTCGATGTGATGATGCCGCGGCTCGATGGTTATCAGACCTGCGCGATCATCAAGAAGAATCCCAAGCTGAGCGCCATCCCGGTGGTGATGCTCTCCAGCAAGGACGGAGTTTTCGACAAGGCACGCGGGCGCATGGTGGGCGCGAATGACTATCTCACCAAACCGTTTACGCGCGATAGTTTGTTGGGCGCCGCGAGCGCGCATGCGACGCGACGAGTTGAAAGTTAGTCGTAGATCCGGGTTGCTTGACCGATATTATTTATGTGAGGAAACGTTATGCCGATTCGCAAGATACTGATCGTGGATGATTCCGCCACCGAACGCCACATACTGAGTACGCTGCTCGCCGGCAAGGGCTACCAAATCTCGATCGCCGAAAACGGCGAGGACGGCGTGGCCAAGTCTAAGACCGAGAAACCGGACCTGATACTTATGGATGTGGTGATGCCGGGGTTGAATGGATTCCAGGCCACGCGCGCGATCACCACGGACGAGGCAACCAAGCATATTCCGATCATCATGTGTACCACCAAGAATATGGAAACCGACCGGGTCTGGGGTCTGCGTCAGGGCGCCAAGGAATTCGTCACCAAACCGGTGAATGAAGCGGAACTGCTCGGCAAGATCGCCGCGCTGCGTTGATTGATCATCGCCGGGTCGGCAAGTTCCCGCGGCGCTGAGAGTTCACCTGCGCTGCTCGCATTAGCCGACCAGGAGCTACCAACATGGCAGAACGCGTTCGCCTGATCGATTTTCAGCGGGCTCTCTCGGAGCGCATCGCCAGGGCCGTCACCGTTACCTCTGCTTCCAGCCGACTGGGCGTGAATGCCGGAGGGCGGCACTGGTTGTTGCGCCTTGACGAGATTGCCGAGGTGAATTTCTTGCCCCAGATCGATACCATTCCGCTGGTGCGGCCGTGGTTTCGAGGTATCGCCAATTTGCGCGGGCGGATGGTGGGAATGGTGGATATGTCGGATTTTCTGGGCAATGGCGCCACCGAGTCATCGCCGGGCAATCGCGTTGTTGTTCTGGCCGACCGCTTTGGCTTCGGTGCGGGCCTCATTGTCAGCCATGTGCTGGGCCTTCGGGATACGGCGGCAATGCAGCCGGAAGCTTCGTCGGATGCCGATTCGGCCTTTGTGGCCGGACGTTACACCGATGGGGAGGATCGGCAGTGGCGCGAGATCGATCTTGCCAGGCTGGTGACGGCGCCGGAGTTTCTTCAAGTGGAAGCGGCGGCGGTCGCGCATGCCTGATGGCACATGCGTGGGTTGCGACCTTGCCTGCGTCGCGCGTCGCGGTTCATTAACAAAATGAAATTTGAAGCACATTCAGTTTTCCGCATATCAGGAGAATAGAAATGTCCCTGTTTGGCAAACGCAAGAACAAGGATGATTGGACCGCCCAGACTGTCGTACTTCCGAAACCCCCGGGGCAGCAAAAGCGCCGGTTAAGTGACTTGCAAACGCTGATATTGATCGGGATCCTGTTCATGGTCCCCATCGTTCTGGTTTCTTACTTCCTGGTTCGGGAAGAAAACCGGCAAATCAACTTCGCGCAAAAGGAGTTGCGCGGGGCGACCTTTTACACCGTCTTAGGTGACTTGCAGCAGCTTATGCTCAGTCACCGTGGTGCCATGGACCGGGTGCTGGAAGGCGACGCAGCGCAAAAGCCGATTCAGGCCGATTTGCTCGCCAAGGTCAAGGCCAAGATTGTCGAAATCCACGCTCTCGATATCCGGTTCGGTGCGGAGTTTCGCACTTCTGCCGAGTGGCGCGACGTCAAAGCGAAGTGGAGCCAGCTGGAATCCACTCTGGGCAGTCTGACCGAGCAGCGCAGCCATGAAGCGCATTCGGCAATCATCACCGCAGTTGTGCACATGGTGGAAGTGGTCGCCGAGCGATCCAATTTGCTGGTCAATCCGCGGCTGGAAATCGCCAATCTGTCGCAGATCATGACCTTCTCTCTGCCGATGTTGACCATTGGCCTGGCCGAACTGCGCTACCACGGTTCCAATGTTGCGCGCAGCGGGAAAGTCCTTCCTGCGGACCGCATCAATCTGGCAGTGGAGGAGCGTCAGGCGCTGGACGCACTGGACCGCCTGACCCGTACCATGGATGCAGCCTTCGAAGCCAACCCGGACCTGCGCCCGATTCTTGGCGATAAGTACGAGGTCGTCGTCAAGGACGTGCGCGCGACCATGAGAGATTTGGATGAGAGCTTCCAGAAGTCGGAGGTTCCGCTGGTCACGGCGGACGAATGGTTCGTGAATGTGTCCAAGGCGGTGAACGATCTGTATGCCTTGGGTGACGCCATGGCGTCCGAGCGGGGGCGATTGATCGAGGACGAGCTCGGCGATTTGCGTCGCCGCCAGATTGTAATAGTGTCGATCTCGGCGGCATTCGTGCTGCTGGCGCTTTTTAGTCTGTATGCCTTCGGCCGCACCTTGCTGGCATCCATCGAGGAGCGCGCGCGGCGCGCCCGGGAAGATGCCGAACTGAATGCCACCACGCAAAAAGCAATCATGCGCTTCATGGACGAGGTGGCTCAAGTGTCGGAGGGCGACCTGCGCAAACGCATGACCGTGGAGGCCGACATGACCGGCGCCATCGCCGACATGGTGAATACCACGGTGCAGTCGCTGCATACGGTGGTCAAGCGAGTCGGCGAAGCAGCCCTCGGCGTGGCCAGTTCCAGCGATAGTGCGCGCAAGGTTGCCGAAGGAACACTGGCCGCAGCCGAGGAGCAGGTGCGGGAAATCAAGGCCAGCAGCGAAACCATTGCCTTCATGGTGCGCTCGATCCAGGAAGTGTCAACCAGCGCGGCCAAGTCGGCGGACGTCGCACGGCAATCGCTGCAATCCGCGGAGCAGGGCGACAAGGCGGTGCGCAGTACCATCGAAGGCATGAATGCGTTGCGCGAGCAGATTCAGGATACGTCGAAGCGAATCAAGCGTCTGGGTGAGAGTTCGCAGGAGATCGGCGAGATCGTTGACTTGCTGACCGACATTACCGAACAGACCAACGTGCTTGCGCTGAACGCGGCGATTCAGGCGGCCTCGGCCGGGGAAGCCGGGCGCGGATTCGCCGTGGTGGCGGAAGAAGTGCAGCGCCTGGCGGAGCGCTCCGCCGACGCAACGCGACAGATCGGCGCCATCATCAACACCATTCAGACCGACACCAAAGAAACCATTACCGCCATGGAGCGCAGCACCCAAGGCGTGGTGGATGGCGCGAAACTGGCCGATGCCGCCGGTGTGGCCTTGCGCGATATTGAAAGGGTTTCCAGCGATCTGGCCGAGCTGATTCAGGGCGTTTCGGTGACCACGCAACAACAGGTGGATGTGGCCGGTGAAGTCTCCGAGCACATGAGCAAAGTGCTGGCCATTACCGACCAGACCGGAGAAAGTACCCGGCGCACGGCGGCAACGATCAGTGAGTTGAGCGGCCTCGCCCGGGACTTGCAGCTTTTGATCGCGGGCTTCAAGGTCTAAACCCGCGCCAAGGGAGATCGCGATGGAGTCAAGCACGGCACCGGATGCGGTTTCGGTTGGTTGGGTCATGGGCGAGATCGGGCGCGTATTCGATCAGGCCGATGCCGCGCTGAACCAGCCAACCGAAGCAGTGGCAAGCGGCAGCGAGAGCTGCCGGACCCGGCTGCACGAGGCAGCCAACACGCTTGAAGTATTGAATCTGTCGGGGCTGGCACGGGTGGTTTCAGAACTTGAAGGGCTGGTCGGCGATCTGACGGCCGGTCGTGATCTGAATCACGAGCGCGTACGCGAAATTCTGCGCGCAACCGGCGATGGCTTGCAGCGCGTACTGCAACGCGTAGCCGAAGGTGGGCCGTGCCAGCCGCTGACGCTGTTTGCGCTTTACCGCGAAATGCGCAATCTGCGCACGTTCGATAGCGCCGAAAGCGACTTGTTCTACCCCGATCTGCATCCTTCGCTGCTCGCCATCGAGTTCCCCGGTGTTGAAATCGCCGCCGAGCGGGAGACTCAGCACGTGCGCGAACAGCGCAGCAAATTTCAAGGCGGGCTGTTGCGCTACATTCAAGGCGACCATGCAGGGCTCGATCGGATCCGCGATGCCTTGCACGAAGTGTTGAAGACGCAACGGGGTCAGGCTGACAGAGGCCTGTGGTGGATTGTGGAAGGCCTGGTGCAGTCGCTTGTCGACGGCGGAATCACGCCCGATCCCCATGTCAAGCGCCTGCTCGGTCGCGCCGACCTGGAGATGCGGCGGCTCTATGAAGGTAGCGGCGCCGCGCCGGAGCCGCTGATGCGCGAACTGCTCTATCAACTGGCGGCATCGAATTCCGAGTCGGCGCTGGTGCGCCGCATTCGTCAAACTTACCGGATCGAGGGCGTTCTGGACTACTCGATGGACGAGGCACTTGCGGACGAGGCTTCCGCCGAGAAAGTGGCCACGGTCCACGTCCACATATCAGAGGCCCAGCAACATTGGGAGCGTTACGTCGCCGGCGAAGCAGGCGCGTTGGATGAATTCAGGCAGTCGGTTGCCAAATTGGAACAGCCGGCCCGCGATGTCGGCTTGGCCGATGTATCAACGCTGAGCGTTGAGTTGTCACGCTTCGCGGTGTGGCTCGCGGCGCGCTCAGGGCAAACCGAGGGTGTTGCCGCGGACAATGTCGTCAATGCACTGGTTCTGGCGGAAGTGGCCCTCAAGAACTGGAAAGCAGTGTCTTCCGATCTGGTCGACCGGCTGCAGGAAACCATTGCCGCGTTGGCCGCAATTCGAAGCGGTGAACGCAATCAGCAGCAACAAGTAGACCTGGGTAGTTCGATGCCCATGTTGTCGCCGGACTCGATCGGCGACGATCTGGCCAAAGCGGTCAACCAGGAAGTTGAGGAAAATCTCAAGAGCATTGAGCAGAAACTGGGCGCGGCCTTCGACGACCCGTCGGTGCGCGCGGGCACCAGCAAGGATATTTCGTTGCTGTTTGCCCAGGCCCGCGGAGCACTTACCGTGCTTGGCGTGAATGCGGCAGTGGTTGAATTGAGCGACTGCGAACGCCAGGCCAAGGCCTTGCTGGAAAACGTTGCCGAGATCGATTCGGCGCAGGCGAGCGCGCTTGCCGAGCGCCTGATGCAGTTTCCTGCCCTGATCGAGTCCATAAAGTCTTCCGGTCGAGTGCCGGTGGCCGAGGCTGCTGCCGAAACGGCTGCGCCCGATATCCTCGCGCCCGTTGCGTTGGACAAAATCGACATGAGTGGTGTGGACGAACCGCTGCTGGCAGCAGAATTCACGCTGTCGGGTGGAAAATTTTCCCGTATCGGGGTGCTTGAACCTGTTGCCCATTGGACATCGACTGACGTGAACAGCCTGGTCGGTGAGACGCCGGAAGCTGAGCCGGATCTTGCGCCGGACCTGGTTCCGGATGTTGGCGCGACCAAAGGCGAACCCCGAATCGGCGAACGGCGTCGTAATGTGAGGGATGGGTCTACTGCGCCGGGCGCGGTTCAGGCCCTGGCGGCCATGGCAGCTGATCCCGTAGCGGCAGCCGCAATCCCGTCTGCCACCGCCGCGTTAAGCGTGGCTGCCTCCGATCCCAGTTCCGCCCCGGATCCCGCAGCCGCACAGGCCATGTCGGACGATGATGCGGAATTGCGCGAGATCTTCCTGGAGGAAGCGGGTGAAGTGCTGGCGCATATGGATAAGAATTTGAAAGTTCTTGCCAGCGAACCTTCTTCGCAGTTCGCGCTGACCGAGGTGCGCCGCTGCTGGCATACGCTCAAGGGTAGCGGCCGCATGGCGGACCAGAAATCCCTGGGTGACACCGCCTGGGTCATAGAACGCCTTCTGAATAGCTGGCTGACGACTTCACGCCCGGTCAACGCCGCGTTGACCGAGGTGCTGACCCAGGCGCACAGTCTTTTCAGCCGGTGGCGCAGCCAGATTGCCGCCGGCAATGTGACCGTCGATCCACAGCCGCTGGTGGCGGCGGCGGATGATCTGCGCGAGGGCAAGCCCAGGCTGGTGGTCTCACCGCCAACGCCCGCAGCGCAGGAGCCGGCCGGGCTTGCACCGCAAACTCTGATCGACCTGCGTGCGGATCCACTACAAGAAATTCAGACCCCGACTCCGATGCCGGTTTCGGCACCGGCCGAGAAATCAAACAGCATAGCGATCGGCGATGTCACGATCGCGATTGATCTCTACCGTATATTCGTGGAGGAAGCCCGATCGCGATGCAAAGACCTCGAGCGTTGTGTGGCTGACTTGACCGGTGAGTCGCATAGCCCGGTTTCGGAAGAGTTGGTGCGCTCGGTGCATTCGCTGGCCGGCGGTGCCGGAACGACGCGCATGCAGCCCCTGAGTGCGCTCGCACGCGCGCTCGAACTGCTGCTTGTCGAGCTTGCGATCGAGCAAATTCCGGTCGATGCCGGCATGGCTGCACTCATCAGAAAATCGGCGGCGGCGATCCTTGTTATGGTGGAAGACATCTCCCGGAAGCAATTTCCCAGTCCGGTGGAAGCGCTGATCGCAGAGCTTGCGCAAGGACGAGATGAAATCAGTCGGTACAAGGCTGTAGCCCTGACACAGAGTATGCCGGGCGATACAGGACTTGTTGAAGAGCCTGCGCCGATGATGCCAGCCGATGCGCCCGCGCCACAGCCGCAAACGCCGGATCACGTGACGATCGGCCCGGTATCGGTGAGCATTGATGATTTCCGCAGATTCCTGAACGAGGCCCGCTCGCGTCATGGGGACCTTGATCGCGGTGTTTCCGCCATGAATGCTAACCCCGAAGTGAGGGTGGTGATGACAGCAATGGCTCGCGCGGCTCACGCGTTGGCCGTCAACGAAGTGTGCAAGCGCATCGCTCCCCTGATTGCTTCGGTGCGCGGGCTTGAGCGGCTGCTGATCGAACTCGCGCGCGACGACAATCCCCTGGATACCACATCCGGCACGGTTATCGGCAAATCGGTGGCGGCGCTCGGCGCCATGATGGGCGCGATCGCCGATTGCCGTTTCCCCGATGCACAGGACGATCTAGTCGAAGAACTCAAGGAGGCGCGGGCCGCCGTCGAACAGCGCAAGGCCATCGCCGAAATCATGGCGACCAATGCACAACGTCAGGCGCAATGGCAGCAGCCGGTCGCCGCAGGGTCGAGCAGTCCGCCCGCCGACACCGAGGCGCAAACCCATGTCGATCCACCGGATTCGCTTGCCCCAATGCCGGAAGTCACTGGCGGAAGTCCGGTTTTCGAGTTGCAGGAGCTGACACCCGTCGAGGCTGCGGCGCCTGCGGTCTCGGACGAGACGGTCAGAATCAGCTCGCCGCTGGAGCAGGATGATCCGATGGGTCAGCCGGATGCGGCCGCACCCTTGTTGCCGGGCAGCAGCGAACCGGCTTTCGGGGCGCTCAGTCCGGAGCTGGCCGAAGCGATCGCACCCGCCACTGAGGAGGCGGCGATCAAGAACTGGATCGCGCCAGAGCGTGACGATCCGTTCGCAGCGACATTCTTCTCCATGACGCAGCGCGGACTCTCGCCCGAACCCGAGTCCAAAGCCGAATTTACCCTGGTGGGCAACGAGCTGGCTCACACCTTGTCGATGTCCGGTTCTGCACTCGCGAAGTCGCATTTCGGCCGCACCCAGAATCTGACCCCAGCCGGTACCACAACCCTGTTCGGTGCGCAAACCACCGGGGTGATCAAGAATCCTGACCGGCGGCGCGAGCGGTTGACCGACGAACTCGATGATGAATTGTTGCCGATTTTCTTCGAGGAAGCAGCATCTCTGATACCCGAAGCGGAGCGCAGTCTGCGCGATCTGCGTGCTGCCCCGGGCAACCGCGACATTTCAACGGTCCTGATGCGCGCATTGCATACGCTCAAAGGCAGCGCGCGCATGGCCGGCGCCATGGTGCTGGGGCAGCTGGCGCATACCATGGAATCGCGCATGGAGACCCTGCAAACCAGTCGCGTCCCGGCCGGATTGCTGCTAGACGAAATCCAGGCCTCCTTCGACCGCTTCAACTTGCTGCTCGACCAGTTGCGCAATCGCAAAACCGGAAAACCCCAGACGGAGAAAGAGCAGGAGAAACAGACCAGGAAAGCCAGCAGGAAAGAAACGAAAGAATCGGAGAATTTCGAAACCCTGGCGAGCCGTTCGTTTGACCGCGAACTTGCCGAGCGCGCCGTGTTGCGGGTCGGGGCGGACGTAATCGAGCGGCTTTCCAATCAGGCGGGCGAACTCAATGCCGCGCGCGCCCGCATCAGCGGCGAAGTGCGTGCGTTGCGCGGGGCCATGGCCGAGCTGGGCGAGAACGTGTCGCGCCTGCGCGCGCAGTTGCACGACATCGAGTTGCACGCCGAGACGCAACTGGCGGCGCGCGTGTCGCAGGAGGCCGAGCAATTGTTCGACCCGCTTGAATTCGACCGTTTCACGCGTTTTCAGGAGCTGACCCGCGGCATCGCCGAAAGCGTCAACGATGTGGCCACAGTGCAGCAGTCCCTGCAAAGGGCGGTGGACAGTTCCGACGAAGCGCTGGTCTTGCAGGCGCAGGTCGGACGCCAGATCCAGGACGGTCTGGTGTCCGTGCGTCTGGTGCAGTTCTCGAGCATCGCCGATCGCCTGCACCGCATCGTACGGCTGACCGCCAAGGATCTGGGCAAGCGTGTCAGTCTCGAATTTCTCGGTGGTCAGATCGAGATCGACCGCAGCATGCTCGAACGCATGACGGCTCCGCTTGAGCACTTGCTCAGAAACGCCATCAGCCATGGCATTGAATCTCAGGAACGCCGCGCCGCGCTTGGCAAGGAGAACTTTGGCCAGATCGATATCGAGCTGCGCAGCGAAGGCAACGAAATCGCGATCGTCATCAAGGACGATGGCGCCGGGCTGAATATGGAGGCGATCCGCGCGCGCGCCATCGAGCGCATGCTGATTCCAGCCGATGCGATCTTGAGCGAAAGCCAACTTTCGGAACTGATTTTCCTGCCCGGCTTCAGCACGGCAACCCAGGTGACCCTGACCGCCGGGCGCGGAGTGGGTATGGATGTGGTCAAGAACGAGGTGGGCGCATTGGGCGGGCGCATTGAAATAGTTTCCGAGCGCGACAAGGGTTCGATCTTCGACTTGCGTCTGCCGCGCACACAAGGTCTGTTCGAAACACTGGTGGTTGAAGTCAACTCGCGACTGTTCGGTCTGCCGGGCACCATTGTTGAGCACGTCATGAATTTCAAGGCCGATGTGATGTCAAGCCTTTATCAGAGCAGAAAAGCGAGTTGGCAGGGGCGCCATTACCCGTTCCATTATCTGGCACATTTGCTCGGCGACACGGCGCACCAGGCACCGCAGCAACGCAACTCGACGGTGATCATGTTGCGCGGGGGTGCAGACCGGATTGCATTGCACGTCGATCGCATCATCGGCCTACAGAAACTGGTAACCAAGAACCTCGGTCCGCAGCTTGACCATATCACGGGTATTTCCGGGGCTTCAGTGCTCCCGTCCGGGAAAGTGGTCTTGCTGATCGATCCCGTGCGGCTGGCCACGCGCGCGATTATTGCCCCGCTGTCCGCGGCCGTGCCGGGCCCAGCGCTCAAGCCAGTGGCGACGGAGGAACGCCGTGCCGCGGCAATCTTCGTGGTGGACGATTCGCTGACCGTGCGCAAAGTCACCAGCCGCCTGCTGCTGCGTTCCGGATACGATGTGCACACCGCCAAAGATGGCATGGACGCGCTGCAGCAGATGTCGGATTTCATACCCGACGTTATGCTGGTGGATATTGAAATGCCGCGCATGGATGGCTTCGAATTGACCAAGAATGTTCGCGCCAATGAAAAATGGCGGCATATTCCGATCGTGATGATTTCCTCGCGCGATGCAGGCAAGCACCGCGAGCACGCGAGCGCGCTTGGCGTCAACAATTTCCTTGGCAAACCCTATCACGAACAGGAATTGCTCGACCTTATCCAGGGCTTCCTGCGGATCAAGCAAGAAGCACCCGCTTGAGCAAAGCCATAACCAAACGATCCATGCGCGCGCCGATCTTGCTCAAGACCACAGCGCGCAAGCGTTTTTGGCACCGACGTCATGGGGCGTGACCAACAGCTAGGCGACACCCAGCCGCTGGATGCTACTGAATCCGGCGCCGTCGTGACCTCGATGCAGAGCGACGCAACCGCGTTCCTGAGCATGAATAACGCGGTCCGGACATTGGCTCAGGCCAGTGGGTTGCTCACCAAGGGCGAAGTGTCCGAGTGTCTCGAGAAATTCATCGTCGGGGCAAAAGAAACGATAGCTTTTTGTCGCGGCCAGATCGTGCGCGCCGATGGTGACCGCATCGTGGCAACTTTCAGCCCGCGTGATGGCGCGACTGCGCAGTCGCGCCGGGCTCTTGATGCCGCAGCCGGCTTGCTGGTGGCAGCAGATCGCTATCGCAACTGGGTCAATTTGCGCTTTGGCGAACGTGGTCTGCCTGGCCTTCTGTTCGCGATTGGCATCCATACTGGCGGCAAGAAACTAATGCCGACCGGAGGGACCCAGCCGGGCGCCGACCTGGTCGGCGAAGGTGTGAACGTCGCCATGCGTCTTGAAACCGTGGCGCGCAACTTCGGTTGTTCGCTGCTGGCCAGCGGGGAATCCCTGCGTGATGCCGGCCCCGAAGTCAAGACCGGCCAAGTGCATAGCATAGGCGCGCAATCCGATGGCTCGGGATTGGCCATTGAGGCGGTGGAGATAACCGGCATTGAAGGATTTTCGGCTTCGGCCGAATTTCAGAAAGCACTTGAGAGCAATGCTAAGCTTGCCGCTCTGACCCGCACGGGTGTGCTGGCCGGCGCGGCTGCTACCGGTGCTCCGGTGGCCACGCCGTCGGCTCAACCCACGCTCGACATCACTTTGCCGGTAAAAGGCTATCGAGCCCTGCGCAAGCTCGGACAGGGGGGGATGTCCGCGGTGTATCTGATTGAACGCCAGACAGATGGTTTGAGACTCGCGCTGAAGTTGCTCGATACCGCGGGCGATGACGACATGAAAATGCTGGCAATGTTCATTCAGGAGTATGAGGTTATCGACCTTATCACTCATCCGAACGTGGTGGCGATTTACGATCAGGGTGTAACCGACAAAGGACTGTTTATCCTGATGGAGTATTTTTCCGCCGGAGATCTGCGTCAGCGCATTCGCGCCGGATTGTCGCCGGCGCTTGCCTTGCAGGTCACCATGCAGGTCGCCAGGGGGCTGAGGGAGATTCATCGTCATGGGATCGTTCATCGCGATCTCAAACCGGCCAACCTGATGGTTCGCGCCGGCGGCACCATTGCCGTGGCCGACTTCGGCATTGCCCGAGCGGCCAGAGGGTCGATTACGCGCTCCCGATCGAGAGGGATCATGGGAACACCTTATTACATCAGTCCGGAACAGATCGCCGATGGCAAGGTTGACCATCGCACCGACCTTTATGCCCTTGGCGTTATTCTGTTCGAGTTGTTGACCAAAAAGCGGCCATTTGAAGGCGAGACGATCAGCCAGATATTGCGGCAGCACAAGGAAGCGCCGACCCCGGTCTTGCCTTCCCATCTTGCCCAGTTTCAACCCATCCTTGAACGGTTGATGGCGAAAAACCCCGACGCGCGCTATCAGACCGCGGACGAGCTGATGCCGGACGTGAATTCTCTCCTGCAGAAATTGTGACGAACCCCAGGCCATGCCGGGCAAGATGCCATGGCAAGGCCGGGGCAGGGCGCAGCGAAACCGGTCAAGCTGCCGGTCAGGAAACCTTCGCAAGCGCGCGGTCGAGAAACTCGATCCGATCCTGACCCCAGAACAACTCGTCGCGATAGACATAGGTCGGAGCACCGAAGACCTGGCGCGCGATGGCTTCATCGGTGAAGGCATCGTAGCGGGCTGCGATTTCGGGCGTGCCGGCCTTCCTGATGAGTTCGTCGCCGTCCAGCGCGACACTGCGAATGACGGCGGCCAGCGCGGATTCATCCGCCATGTTCTTTTCCTCGGCCCAACATGCCCGCATCAGGGCGCCGGCCAGTATCATGGCCTGGCCGGCCTCGCCGGCGGCGATAATGACCAAACACGCAAGCCGGGAGTCGTAAGGAAAATACTTTGGCTGAATGGTCATCGGCAAGTCGAGGTAATCCCGCCAGCGCGCGAGTTCGACCAGGCGATAGGCCTGCCGCTGCGGCGCGCGCTTGGGAACCGGCAAGCCTCCGGATACCGGGAAAATACGCGCGAAATCGACAGGCTTTGGCGCAATTTCGGCCCCATGCCGGCGGGCGGTTTTAGTGAGGCGCCCATGACCGAGATAAGTCCAAGGCGACATCGGAGAAAAGTAATAATCGATGGTCTTTGCCATGCGCATGTCTTCTTGCTATCGCTGAAGTTGTGGGAGCGAAAGTGAACCGAGTCTACCATTGCTGCTCTTGAACATTCGCGTCGGCTCTGAAAAGGGTGGCACAATCATGCGCTTCATGCGCGACAACTTCGAAGGAAGGAAAAAACAAGAATGAAATGGTTGCCGGCACTTGCGGGAGTGGCAGCATTTCTGTGTGCCTGTTCCGATCAGACGCAGGAAATTATTCTCAAGGTTCATCATCCGCTCCCGGCTTCCTCGACGGCGCACAAGCAGGTGCTCGAGCCCTGGTGCGCGAAAATTGCCACCGAGTCGAACAACCGCATCAAGTGCCAGATCTATCCGTCCATGCAACTCGGAGGCTCGGTGCCGCAACTCTACGACCAGGTCGCCGATGGAGTGGTCGATGTGATCTGGACCGTCGCCGGATACTCGGCGGGCCGTTTTCCGCTGGTTGAGGTTTTCGAATTGCCGTTCTTTATGAACGACGCGCAATCCGGCAGCAAGGCGTTATGGGAGTACGTGCTGCGTTACGACGCGGCGGAATTCAAGGACGTACATCCGATTGCGTTTCATGTGCACGGAGGCGGCGTGTTCCACATGATCAAAAAGCCGATTGTGCAGCGTTCGGACTTGCGCGGCATGAAGGTGCGGGCACCCACGCGCCAGACCACAAAAATGCTGGCGGCCCTCGGTGCCACGCCGGTCGGCATGCCGGTGCCGCAGGTGCCGGAAGCCCTGGCGAAAGGTGTCATCGACGGCGCCATCCTGCCTTATGAGGTCATGCCGGCGCTGAAAGTGGAGGAGCTGACCCGATTTCACAGCGGTCCGGATGCGTCCCAGCCGATGATCTACAACTCGGTCTTCATCATGGCGATGAACAAGGCCAGGTACGAATCCCTGCCTGCGGATCTGAAAAAAGTGATTGACGCCAACAGTGGCATGGACTTATCCGCCCGGATCGGCCGTTTGTTCGCGGAAATGGAACTCATCAACAAGCAGAAAATGGCGGGCGGCGCCATCAACGTAATCTCGAATGCCGAAATTGAGCAATGGAAGCAAGTCGTGCAGCCGGTGACAGAAGGTTGGATCAAGGACGCGAACGACAGAGGTGCGGACGGCGCGGCCTTGCTCAAGGCGGCGCGCGATCTGCTTGCCAGTCACGGCAAGTAGCCATGCGCTCAAGCTGGCGTCTTCGCTGGCATCACCCCAGACTTCGCGCGTCGTTTCCACCACCAGTCGCAACTTTGCCGCCTGGCTTTCGCGGGCAATGTCGTTACCGTGAACGGTGTTGGAGCATCCGCACTAACGATGCGCGAGCTTAAAGTATAACTGGCGCGCAATCCGGTAGTTGCTCCGGAGGTCGTACCGAACAGCGCGCCCAGGCCTCTTCGCTCAACCCTAGGCGTTTCAAACGGTCTTGGCCCCATCTCCGCTCCGGGAAAGTGTACTATTCCGCCGGTACAACTCACCCATGGCCCCGATACGCCGAAAGCGGGCCTGTCAATTTCCTCCAGGTACTTTGTACGTGTCCTCAATAGAAAACATCAAGCAGCAGAAGCGCCAAATCATCGGTTCGCACACCCGGCCGGAAAACAGCAAAGGGCTTGTCCAAGTTGTAGCGACACTGGTCCCGCTGGCAGTCCTGTGGTGGGTAGCCACGTGGAGTGCCGGAGTTTCGTACGGGATCACCGCCGCTGTCACCTTGCTCATGAGTTTATTTCTGCTGCGCGCCTTTGTGTTGATGCACGATTGCGGCCATGGCAGTTTGTTTCGCACCGGGAGACTCAACCGCGGGTTCGGATTTATTTTCGGTGTTGTAACCGGCATGCCGCAGTATGTCTGGTCAAAACACCATGCGTATCATCATTCGACCAACGGCAACTGGGCAAAATACCGGGGACCGCTGAGCACCGCGACGATCGAGGAGTTCGACCAACTGACTGTCCGGCAGCAACGCGCGTACGAACGCGCCCGCAGTATCTGGCTGGCTCCGTTTGGCGGCTTCGTATACCTGATTCTCAATCCCCGGGTCTCATGGCTGAAGGGAAGCGTTGCATTAATCGGCCATGTCATCAGCAGAAAAATTGCCAGGCCGGGCATCTCCATCAGGGCGCATGCGGCGACGTTTGAAACACGCCATTGGGCATCAGCTGAAGAATACTGGCACATGACCTGGAACAATATCGTGTTGCTCGGATCCTGGCTGTTGCTGTCGTACTGGATCGGACCGCCATTGTTTTTTGCCGTATACGTGGCCAGCGTTTCGTTGGCCGGAGGAGCCGGAATCGTCCTGTTTACCGTGCAGCACAATTTCGAACATGCCTATGCAAGCGGCGATGAGGGCTGGGACTACGATACCGCTGCGATTCATGGCACCAGTTTTCTGGTTTTGCCGCGCTGGCTGAACTGGTTCACCGCGAATATCGCGTACCATCATGTTCATCATTTGTCGGCAAAGATTCCAAACTATTGCCTGGTTGGCTGCCACGACGAGCATGCGCATTTATTTTTGAACGTTCCCCGTATTACGCTGCAACAGATTCCGCGCGCCTTGAAACATATTCTGTGGGACACGCAGGCACGCCGCATTATTTGCGTGGCTGAGTATCGTCAGCAAGTTGGTGTGGCCATCCTCAGCTGAGGATGACCTGCAACGATCTCCGCGTAGCACGTGCACTCGCGCAGGCAGGCCAGTAACGCAGGTTGCAGCGCTGGGCGCAGCGGAGCCAGGCCGGATAGTGTGCCGGTCTGTCGGACCCTGAACCATAAACAAGAGCCGCCATGAGCCTCGCTATCCTGTCCTTGCTGGCACTTGTCGTCGCAGTCGCGGCGGGCAGCTTTCTCCCGATCAATGTGGGTTTGCTCTCCATTGCGCTGGCATTTCTGGTCGGGGTATTGCTGGGTGGAATGAAGCTGCAATCGGTCGTCGCCGGGTTTCCGGCCGGTCTGTTCCTGACCTTGGTTGGTGTGACGCTGCTGTTCTCGCAGGCGCGTGTCAATGGCACGCTCGGTCGGGTTGCCGCAGTCGCCATTCAGTGCGCGCGTGGTCGAGCAGGTGCAATACCGATCGTGTTCTTCCTGCTTGCGCTGGTGTTTTCCTCCATTGGACCGGGCAACATCGCGGCGACCGCGCTTCTGGCGCCAATTGGGATGGCCGCGGCCGGGCGTGCCGGTGTTTCGGCATTTCTGATGGCGATCATGGTCTGCAGTGGCGCCAATGCCGGCGCTCTTTCGCCGTTTGCACCCACCGGCATCATCGCCAACGGCCTGATGGCGAAGATCGGTATCGAAGGCGCGCAGTGGGGCACCTACAGCTATTCGTTGGCCGCGCAGTCGTTCGTGGGGTTCGCCGGTTTTTTCCTGTTCGGCGGCGCCAGATTATTGATGTCCGGGTCGTCCGTGGGCATGGAGACCGGCGTGCGCGAAGCCAGACCGGACATCACCTGGCAGCAGAAACTGACACTCGTGGTCATCGTCGCCATGATCCTGTCCGTCGTGTTTTTGAAAGTGGACATTACGATCAGTGCGTTTCTCGGCGCCGCGATACTGTCGCTGGCGCGGGCCGCAGACGAGAAGAAGGCGCTCAGAAGTATTCCCTGGAGCGTGGTTCTGATGGTCTGCGGGGTCACGGTACTGATCGGGGTGGTGGAAAAGGCCGGCGGCATGGATTTGCTGACTTCCCTGCTGAGCGAATTTTCGACCAAGGAGAGCATTACCGGTGTCATCGCTCTGGTTACCGGCGTCATTTCGGTGTACAGCAGTTCTTCAGGTGTGGTTCTGCCGGCTTTTCTTCCGACCATCCCGGGTCTGATCGAAAAGCTTGGCGGTGGCGACGCACTGGCCATCGCATCCTCGATCAATGTCGGCGCGCACCTGGTGGACATCTCGCCCTTGTCCACACTCGGCGCCTTGTGCATATCCAACGCGGCACCGGACGTGGATCGCAAAAAATTGTTCAACCAAATGCTGGCCTGGGGATTGTCAATGTGCGTAGTCGGTGCGTTGGTATGTTACGTTTTCTTCGGGATATTGTTGACTGGCGCCTGATCGCTGGTTCGGCAAGTTTGTTGTCCGGGAAATTCAGCGGCCAGTCCCGCGCGTGCCGGTCCGATTAATGTTGACTTGGTGAGCAAGGCTGGCGCTGGGCACAGGATGGCAAAGCGCCTCTAATATGGCGGGATCGTTGCGTTCATGCTGGCGGGGAAATGCCGGCCGGAGCGGGCGCGAAAATCCACGCCAACATTTGACAGGAAGCAAACCATGTTGCGACTGTTCAAATTCATTCTGGCCGGCGCCGCTGCGCTGGCAGTTTTCGCCAGTCTGCCGGCTGCGGCTGAGGACAAAAAACTCAAGATCAGCGTCGCCAACAATTACCCAAACAGCTTGCTGATGGTTGGCGAGACCGGGCTCAAGTACGGCGAACGGGTGAAACGCATATCCGGGGGCAACATCGAGACGAAATTCCACGAGCCCGGTGCGCTGGTGCCAGCCTTGCAGTCGATTCAGGCTGTATCCGAAGGGTTCGGTGGACGCGGCTTGGTCCAGCCCGGGCTTTTTCTCCGGAACCGACTCCGCGTTCAACATGTTCTCAACCGTGCCCTTCGGCCCTTCCATACCGGAATACCTGGCGTGGATGTATTACGGCGGCGGGCGCGAGTTGCAGGACGACCTGTTCGCCAAACACAACATCGTCGCCATTCCCTGCGGCATGCATGCACTGGAAGCCTCCGGGTGCTTCCGCAAGGAGATCAAGAGCGTGCGCGATCTCAAGGGACTGAAGATGCGCTTCTTCGGCCTGGGCGCGAAAGACATGGAAAAGATGGGTGTGTCCACACAACTGCTGGCGCCGGGCGACATTTTTCAAGGCGTTGCAACTGGGAACCATCGATGCCACCGAATTTTCCATGCCGGTGCTTGATCAGAAGCAGGGCTTCTACCAGGTGGCGAAATTCTATTATCCTAAATAACGCAGTTGAACCACAGAG
Source organism: Betaproteobacteria bacterium (assembly GCA_031362885.1). Taxonomy (GTDB): domain Bacteria; phylum Pseudomonadota; class Gammaproteobacteria; order Burkholderiales; family JACQAP01; genus JACQAP01. The sequence goes on along the minus strand of JANLTJ010000083.1, from coordinate 7,297 downwards.
GCGCCGATTGATGCGTACCATCGTGTTTCTGTTCGGGCCGCAACACCTGCGCTACGCCGCCGGCTTCGGCGCGGCTGCCGGGCTGAAAGCGCCGCCATGAAATGGATCGCGCATTACCTGTCCCTGATTCTGTTGCTGGTGCTGGCGATCGTGTTGTTCTGTGGCTATCCGGTCGCTTTCGTGCTGGGCGGCATCGCCATTGTGTTCGGCTTCATCGGCATGCTGCTCGACGTCTTCATGCCGGTGCAGTTTTTCAATCTGCTTCCGCGCATTTTCGGCTCGGCGGCATCCAACCCGATTCTGGTCGCGGTGCCGATGTTCATTATCATGGGCACCGTACTGGAGCGCAGCGGTGTCGCCAGCGACTTGCTGCATTGTCTGCAAGTGCTCATGCGCCGCGTGCCGGTCGGACTGGCGATGTCGTTCACGCTGATGGGCACCATCATGGCGGCGACCACCGGCATCGTCGGCGCCTCCGTGGTGATGCTGACACTCATCGCCTTACCGGCAATGATGGAGCGCGGCTTCAACAAGGAACTCGCGGTCGGCACGATTGCTTCGGCCGGCACGCTGGGTATTCTGATTCCGTCCTCGATCATGCTGGTCATCATGGGCGATCTGCTCTCGGTGTCCGTAGGTTCGTTGTTCGCCGCCGCCGTGATTCCCGGACTGATCCTGCCGTTGCTCTATCTGATCTATATCGGCGCATTGAGTTTCTGGAAGCCCGAACTCGCCCCGCCGTTGCCTGACGATATCGGCCCCAAAACCGCCGCCGAATTCTGGCGCTTGATCTTCAAGAGTTTGGTGCCGCCAATTTTTCTGATCACGCTGGTGCTCGGCTCCATCTTCGGCGGCTGGGCCATGCCGACCGAGGTCGCCGGCGTTGGCGCTTTCGGCGCGCTGCTCCTGGCGTGGTGGAACAAGAGACTGAGCGCTGAAAGCGCTGCGCGAAACCATCGAAAGCTCCGCGCTCACCAATGCCATGGTGATTTTCATTTTCTTCGGCGCCACCATGTTCTCCTTCGTATTCCACTCCCTCGGTGGGGACGATCTGGTGGTGGAATTACTCGCTGCAGCGGGCCTGAACACCGGCTGGGAAATTCTCGTCTTCCTGATGGTGCTGGTATTCGTACTGGGCTTTTTCTTCGACCGGATCGAAATCTGCCTGATCGTGCTGCCGGTTTTCGCGCCGGTGCTGCAAGGCGTGGACTTCAGCGGGTACCTGGGCGAAGGCGGGCCGGTACTGTTCATGACCTGGTTCATCATCAAGATGTCTGTGAATCCGCAAACTTATTTTCTCACTCCGCCCTTCGGCTTCACGCTGTTCTATATGAAAGGCACCGTGCCCAAAGAAATCACGATGACGCATATTTATCGCGGCATCATTCCCTACGTGATTTTGTAGGTCATCGGCATGGCGCTGGGGATTGCCTTTCCGGAACTGTCGCTGTGGCTGCCGCGGGCGGCGGGATTTCTGAACTGAACCGGTAAAGCCCTCTGGCGGGTTACGGCTCGCATCGCGCAGGCCACCCGTTCCTTGCAACATCCGCGTCATCGTCAGGACTCCCTTCCTTTACGCAGCAAATTGCGGGTCAGGCTGCCCCGGCATCAACCCTATCCTGGGGCCAATCGGGCTTTGGCCTGTATAGTGAGCGAACGCCTGACCGGTCCCCGGTCCCTGGTTCCCTCCTGACACCGTTCTTTATTGATGAAGTCCGCACCCAATACTGCCACCCTCAGCGTCGCAGCAGACGCCAAGAACGGCCCCAAAGACCTGTTCAGCCACCGCAAGTACTGGGCGGCGCGCCTGGGCACGGCACCTTACCTGCCGATGTCGCGCGCGGAAATGCAGGCGCTCGGCTGGGACGAATGCGACATCATCATCGTCACCGGTGATGCCTACGTCGATCATCCCAGTTTCGGCATGGCCATCGTCGGGCGCTTGCTGGAAGCGCAGGGCTTCCGCGTTGGCATCATCGCGCAGCCGGACTGGCACAGCGCTGATGCGTTCAAGGTACTGGGTCGGCCGAAACTGTTTTTCGGCGTGAGTGCAGGCAACATGGATTCGATGGTGAATCGCTACACTTCTGACCGGCGTATCCGCAGCGATGATGCCTATACCCCGGAAGGCAAAGGCGGCAAGCGGCCCGATCGTAGTGTCATCGTCTACAGCCAGCGCGCGCGCGAAGCCTATGCCGATGTGCCCATCATCATTGGCGGCATCGAGGCGAGCCTGCGCCGCATCGCGCATTTCGATTACTGGTCGGAGAAAGTGCGCCGCTCGGTGCTGATCGACGCCAAGGCCGATCTGCTGGTGTACGGCAATGCCGAGCGCGCCATTGTGGACATCGCGCATCGCCTGGCGGCTGGCGACAAACCGGCGGACATCACCGATATTCGCGGCACCTCTTTTGCGCGCGCCGCGATGCCCGAGGGCTGGATTGAAATCGACTCCACGCGCATTGATTTACCGGGCGCGCTGAATCCGCCGGTGGATCCTTATGCGACGGAAGAACAGATGCGCTCGGGTTCTGGCAAGCGGGAAAACCTCTCTCACCCCCAGACCCTCTCCCGGGGGGAGAGGGGAGAAGGTGCGCTCTCTGCGGGGGAGGGGTATCTCCCCTCTCCCTCCGGGAGAGGGGCGGGGGTGAGGGAAAAGCCTGAGCCAAAACCTCAAGTCGTACGCTTCATCCGCGGAGTGAAGAACGCCGACCGTGCGCGCAGCGTGATCCGCATGCCTGCCTTCGAGGCGCTGGTCAACGACGCCGTGCTGTACGCGCATGCCTCGCGCATTCTGCATGTGGAATCCAACCCCGGCAACGCACGCGCCCTGGTGCAGCGACATGGCGAGCGCGAAGTGTGGATCAACCCGCCGCCGATCCCGCTTACCACAAGCGAGATGGACGGCATTTACGAGCTGCCCTATGCGCGCCAGCCGCATCCTGCATATGGCAAGGCGAAAATTCCCGCTTACGAAATGATCCGATTTTCCGTCACCATTCAGCGCGGCTGTTTTGGTGGCTGCACGTTTTGCTCGATAACCGAACACGAAGGCCGCATCATCCAGAACCGCTCCACCGAATCCATCATCGGCGAAATCGAAACCATCCGCGACACCGTACCCGGATTTACCGGAGTCATCTCCGATCTCGGCGGTCCGACCGCCAACATGTATCGCTTAGCCTGCAAGAGCAAAGAAATCGAGTCTGCCTGCCGCCTGCCCTCCTGCGTGTATCCGGGCATCTGCTCCAATCTCAACACCGATCACGCGCCGCTGATCGATTTGTACCAGCGCGCCCGTGCTTTGCCGGGCGTGAAGAAAGTGCTGATCGCATCCGGTGTGCGCTACGATCTCGCCGCCGAATCGCAGGAGTACGTGAAAGAGCTCGCGCAACACCACGTCGGCGGTTATCTCAAGATCGCGCCGGAAGCCATCGGCGAAGGGCCGCTGTCAAAAATGATGAAGCCCGGCGTGGGCACGTATTACAAATTCAAGGCCTTGTTCGACAGGTATTCGAAGCAGGCTGGCAAGGAGCAGTACCTGATTCCGTATTTCATCGCCGCACACCCCGGCACCACGGACAATGACATGCTCGAACTCGCGCTGTGGCTTAAGCAAAACGGCTTCCGCGCTGACCAAGTACAGGCGTTTCTGCCCTCGCCGATGGCTACCGCCACGGCGATGTATCACTCGGGTAAGAATCCGCTGCGCAAAGTCACCCGCACCAGCGAAGAGGTCATCGTGCCGAAGGGCTTGCGCCAGCGGCGTTTGCACAAGGCCTTTTTGCGCTATCACGATGCCGGGAACTGGCCTACGTTGCGCGAGGCCTTGAAACGCATGGGCCGCGCCGATCTCATCGGCCCCGGCAAGCGCCATCTTGTGCCCGCCTACCAGCCCCAGGGCACCGGCGCACAACCCGAAGGCGCGTGGCGGGCGGGAAAATATCAGCCGATGCGCACCCAGCACACCGGTCTGCCGCCGGCACCTGCGCACAAGGACAAGAAACTCAGAAAGCCGGCGACGAAATCTTCGCGTGCCGGGCGCTGATCAAAGACCCGGGTTGATGCCAAGATTAAATCGTGCTTCGATTTTGATTTCTAATTGCCCTGTATCCCCAATTGCAAATTGACCCGACCAGCTCTTGGTTTGCGACGCCGGAGCACCGATTCAGGTACGCAGGTCCGGGAGCTTTTCTTCCTTCGGCACGAAGCGCAGTGCCACGCCGTTGTTGCAATAGCGCAGCCCGGTGGGCTTGGGGCCATCGTCAAACACATGGCCCTGGTGCCCGCCGCAGCGTGCGCAGTGATACTCGGTGCGGGCAACGAAAAGTTTTCTGTCCTTTTTCGTGCCCAACGCACCCGGCATGGGATCGAAGAAGCTCGGCCACCCGGTACCGCTTTCGTACTTCGTCTCACTGCTGAACAGCGGCAGGTAACACGCGCCGCACACATAAGTACCCGCGCGCTTTTCCTTGTTCAAGGGGCTGGTGCCCGCGCGCTCGGTATCTTCCTCGAACAACACGTTGTAACTCGCCGCGGGTAGCAGCGTTTTCCATTCGGATTTGGGTTTCATCAAGGGTTTCACCGTGCTTTCCTTTGCCAGGAGAGGCAGTCCAATAAAAAGGCAGGGGATACTTGCAAGCAATTGACGTCGGTTCATGGGCGGGACCTCCTGCCGGCTGGCCGGCTAAAACATCGGTTGATTGACGCATCGATTCTTTGCAACTGGCACATGTACGAGCCAGGGCGTCCCGATGGATGCATTGACCAGTGACCCGATCAGCGAGTCTCCCCCAGGAAACTTTGTTGAATGATCGAGATCATCTTCAGCGCTTCGACCGGTAGCGGGCCTTTTAGCGCACTTTTCGCGGCATGATCGAGTTGCTCCATGGTCGAAAGACCAATAAGGGTTGTGGATAGTTCCGGGTTCGACAATACGTAGCGTATCGAAGTTTCGACAAGACTTTGCGCGAAACCTCGTTTGAGAACTTCGCCAAACCGGACTGCGCGAGCCACGTCGCCTGCGTAGCTGGAAGCGGAACCAATCGGGTCCACCCTTTCCATTCCGAGCGGATGACGGATTTCGACGCCGCTCAGTGCGCCGCCTGCCAGCACACGAATGCCGATAGTACCGACGCCACTCGCCAGGGCGCGCGCAATGAGATTGCCGTAGTCCTGGGCCGGGTAGCGGGCCGGCAACGCCATTCCTGCGCTGGGATTTAGCAAGTTATAGCTCACTTGGGCGGTCTCGAAAACATTGAGCACGCTTTGGATGCCCGGGGTATCGCCCAATGCGGTGAACCCGAAAAAGCGCGCTTTGCCCTGATCGCGCAGGCGCTCGAAGGCGGGGAGCACTTGTTCGCAAACCGTCTTTGGGTCGATGGCTGCATCGCTACGGGTTTCGGATATGGGATTGTGCAACTGATACAGATCGACACTGTCCTGCCTCAGGCGTCGCAAACTGGCGTCCATGGATTGCGCGATGCTTTGCGCGATGTCGTCGCTGCCTTGGAGCCAGACTTTCGTGCCGACATGGACTCCTGGCCGATTCAGCGCCTTTAACACCCGCCCGAGATTGCGCTCTGATTCGCCGTTGCCGTACATCGGCGCGGTGTCGAAATAGTTGATACCGAATTCTATGGCGCGCGCGACCGCGAGCTCCTGCTCGGCCGCGGCGCCTTTCACCATCAGCCCGCCGACGGCGCCACAGCCGAAACCCAGCACTGAAACTTTCAGACCTGTTTTTCCGAGTATTCGAGTTTCCATCAATACTGCCTCTGGAATCCGATTTTGAGCGTACTTGTAGGGCAACTAAGGCAAGAATTTCGATCAAAAATCAAGCCTATGTCAATCTAGACTTGGCCGCAAGTTGAGCCTGTAGAAATGGCACCGACTCACTGATAGTATTTTCCAATCGTAAGATGAGGCTGAAACGGTCGAGGTCAGGCGGCGGATTTGGATCGACGGTTTATGGACTGGAACATTCTTTTTCGAATCTGCTGGACTTGTTTTGCGGCTTCATTATCGCTCATGGCGTTGGCTTGGTGTTCGAGCCCCGGGGAAGTGATGCCGGGTTTGAGGTAATTCTGGTAATCCGGTAGGGATCTGAGTCGCTCCCAGGGCGTCATGATCTGGTCGCGCGGATAGGTTTTTCGGATCTTTCCCTTGGCATCGATTTTGTCCACCGCGAAGTAACAAGGGCGGTGGAAGTTGAGGTAGGGATTGAGCGTTTCTCTATAGAAGCCGTTGATGGCGGCAGCGTGTTTTTGCGGGATGTGGCTGTAGCCCATGAGCTTGCGGATGACGGCGCCGTTTTTACATTCGACCAGCGCGTTATCGTTGGTCTGGCGCGGGCGCGATTTGGTGAATTCCACGCGCAGCTTCTCCAGCAAGCTCGGCGATGTCGTGGTTGACGTACTCGGAGCCCGAATCGGAGTGAAAGCCGCGAATGGCGAACGGGAAACCCTCGAGCAGCAGCGCGATCACGGGCAGCAGAAAGGCTTCGCTGATGCGCTCCCCCGAGGCTACCAGTTCCCACTGGGTGACGATATCGACGGCGTTGATAGGGTAGACACCCTTCATGCCGTCCTGATCGCCCTGGTGCACGGTATCGATGCGGATATAGCCGGGCAAACCCTGCGGGGCCGGCGCTTTGCGCTTGCCAATGGCCACCGGCGATGCTCGGGTGCGTTGCCAGGCCACGCGCTGCTTTCGATAAAGCTCGTCTTTGCGCAAGTTGTACAGATGCGAGACCGAGATTTGCGACAGCCGGGCAAAGCGCGCATCGCCAAAAACGCTAAAGGCGCGTTTGAGCAACACCGTGGTCGCCGGGCCCGAGAGCGTATCGTGCAGACTGTCCGTCTCGGCCAATAACGCCACATCCGCGCGGCTGTATCGCCGGGCAAAGCTGGTGCGACTCGCCCGAGCCCGTGGCTTGAGCGAGTCGGGTATCGCGATACTGTGCGAGCAGCCTGGATAGATGCGCTCGCGAGTACCCCGTCAAGCGCCGCAGGTACGCAAAGAGCACACCGCGCTGAGCCTTGGCTAACCTGAAATAGCCCAATCGCCTGATCACGCTACCAACAAAGGCGCGCAACGTGGATTCATCGGCGGGAATGGAGAAGGTAACGTCGGCAGTGCCCGCCAAGAATTCCCGTATTTGCTCGATCGTCTCGAGCTTTGATTCGTTCATATCGATCACCATCGACAGATGATCGATCCAAAATCCTTATTTCAGCCTCCTATGCCGTTGGAAACACGGAACCGGTTTCAGCCTCATATGCCATTGGAAGAGACT
>JANLTJ010000075.1:0-14411 GCA_031362885.1 Betaproteobacteria bacterium | reverse complement strand
CGCGGCGCTTTTGTGCCAGCGGAAGTGCGGCGAAAAACGTGTCCATGAGAAAGCTCTTGCCCCGGCCCACGCCACCCCACAGATAAAGACCGCGTATCCGGCGCGGGCGCAGGAACAGGCGTAATAGCGCATTGCCATTTTGCTCTGCAGCGCTCAGCTCATCGTATAACCGCCGCAACTGGGCCACCGCGCGCATCTGTGCGGCATCGAGTGCAAATCCGTGTGAGTGCGCGGCAAGGTGAGCGTGATCGGCAAAGGACAAAGCGGCCTTCGCCGGTGCCGTGCGGCCCATCAAAGGTTGATGGTGCGTTTGTCCACGGCAAGTGCGGCTTCGTGCAGCGCTTCGGACAGCGTCGGATGGGCGTGCACGATGCGCGCGAGGTCTTCGGCGGCGGCGCCGAATTCCATCGCCACCACGGCCTCGGAAATGAGTTCCGACGCATACGGCCCGATCATATGTACGCCCAGAATGCGGTCGGTCCTGGCATCCGCCAGCATTTTCACGAAACCGGCGCTCTCACCAATGGCGCGCGCACGACCATTGGCAATAAAGGGAAATTGTCCGACCCGATACTCAACGCCGGCGCCTTTCAATTCGCGCTCGGTTTTGCCCACCCAGGCGATTTCCGGCGAGGTGTAAATCACCCAGGGCACGGTATCCAGATTGACGTGCCCTGACTGCCCGGCAATGATTTCCGCCACGGCCACGCCTTCTTCGGATGATTTATGGGCCAGCATTGGCCCGCGCACCACGTCGCCGATAGCGTAGACATCCGGTGCGCTACTGCGGCAATGGCCATCCACTTCGACGAAGCCGCGGGCGTCGATTTTGACTCCAACGGCTTCCGCGCCAAGATTCTCGGAATTCGGCACGCGGCCTACCGCCACGATCAATTGGTCGAACTCGGCTTTTTGCTGGGCACCCGCGGCATCGGCGAACTCGACCGTTACCGATTTTTTCGTGGTCTTGACGCTGCCGATATTCACGCCGAGCCGGATATCGAGACCTTGCTGCTTGGTAAAAATGCGCAAGGCCTCCTTTGCCACTTGCTCGTCGGCTGATTGCAGGAATGCGGGCAGGGCTTCGAGTATGCTCACTTCCGAACCCAGGCGTTTCCAGACGCTGCTCATTTCCAGACCGATAACCCCGGCGCCGATCACGCCCAGGCGCTTCGGAATTTCGGTTAGCGACAAGGCACCGGTGTTGTCCACGATGCGCTCGTTATCCACCGGGGCAACCGGCAGTTGCCGTGCGTTCGATCCGGTGGCGATGATCACATGCCTGGCTTCAATACTTTCGGCGTTATCGCTACCCGTGACTTCGATTTGATAAGCCCCCGCCGCGTTCCTGCCGGTAAAACGTCCGCGACCGAGCATCGAGGTGACTTTGTTCTTGCGCAACAGCAAGGCAATGCCGCCGGTAAAGGTTTCGACGATCTTGTCCTTGCGCGCCATCATTTTTGCAACATCGATGGAGACTTCCTTGACGGCGATGCCATGCTCACCGAACTTGTGCAGCGCGCGCTCGTAGTTCTCGGAGGATTCCAGCAAGGCCTTGGACGGAATGCAGCCGACGTTCAAACAAGTGCCGCCCAGACTGGCTTTGCCTTTGACGTTCTTCCAGTCGTCGATGCAGACCGTATTGAGCCCAAGCTGCGCCGCGCGTATCGCGGCAGTGTATCCGCCGGGGCCGGCGCCGATTACGGCTACGTCAAATATTTTGGCCATGTTCTTTCATTGAAAGCCTAAACCGCAGGGGCGCGAAGGCGAAAAAGTTACGCAGAGAAAACCGGAACAATTTTGTTCCGCGTTGCCTCCGCGTCTCTGCGATAAGAATTTTAGAGCTCCAAAAGCAAGCGCGACGGATCTTCCAGCGCATCCTTGATCGCCACCAGAAACAGCACCGCTTCACGGCCGTCGATGATGCGGTGATCGTAGGACAACGCGAAGTAATTCATTGGACGGATGACGACCTGCCCGTTCTCCGCCACCGGGCGGTCCTTGGTCGCATGCACGCCAAGGATCGCGCTTTGCGGTGGATTGATGATCGGCGTGGAGAGCATGGAACCGAACACCCCGCCGTTGGAAATCGAAAAGGTGCCGCCGGTCAGCTCTTCGATGGTGAGCTTTCCGTCCTGGGCGCGCTTGCCGAAATCAGTGATTTCTTTCTCGACATCGGCGAAGGAAAGCTGATTGCAGTTACGCAGGATGGGCACCACCAGCCCGCGTGGACTGCCCACGGCGATGCCGACATCGAAATAGCCGTGATACACGATGTCGGTTCCGTCCACCGATGCGTTTACCACTGGATATTTCTTCAAGGCGTGCACCACGGCCTTGACAAAAAAGGACATGAACCCGAGTTTGACCCCGTGCTCTTTCTCGAATTTCTCCTTGTAACGATTGCGCAGGTCCATGACCGGCTGCATGTTAATTTCGTTGAACGTGGTCAGAATCGCGGCCGTGGACTGCGACTCCACCAGCCGCTGGGCCACCCGCTGGCGCAGGCGCGACATGGCCACGCGTTGCTCGGGCCGCACCCCCAGAATAGCATCGACACTCACCGGGACAGGCACGGCGGCCAACGGCTTCGCCGCTGCAAAGGGCGTCTGCATCCGATTGGTGACATCGTCCTTGGTAACCCGTCCACCTCTGCCGCTGCCACTGATTTGCGAGGTATCGATTTGGTTATCGGCGGCAATCTTGCGCGCCGAGGGCATCACAGCGGACAACTCCGGCCTGGCCGCCGTAACATCCTTAGGCGGACCCGCAACGGAAACCATGCTGGCACCGGAGCCGGCTGGGGCCTTGGCGTCGGTGTCGATGGTGGCAATCACCTCATTTGCGGCAACCGTCGCGCCATCGCCTTTCGCAATCTTGGTCAGCACGCCGGATTGCGGTGCCGGCAGTTCCAGAACGACTTTGTCAGTCTCGATATCGATCAGGTTTTCGTCGCGCTTGACGAATTCACCGGTCTTTTTGTGCCACGTCAGCAGTGTGGCCTCCGAGACCGATTCGGAAAGCTGCGGAACTTTGACTTCAATCAGCATTTTTTCCCTTCTTCTTTCGCCCGGCGCCCTGAACCGGGAGCACGAGATTGTCCGTCAACTCAGCAAAGGCCGCATCGAGCAACTCTTTTTGCTGCTCGCTGTGCAGGGACAGGTAACCCACGGCCGGTGACGCGGCCGAGGCGCGCATCGCATAGCCCAGAACCTGATCCGCACGCATGTGGCGAAGCAAGTAATGCTGGATACGATGCCATGCGCCCTGGTTGCCGGGTTCTTCCTGGCACCAGATGACCTCGGTTGCGTTCGTGTAGAGGTCGATCTGCGCCTGGAATTCGTCATGCGGGAACGGATAGAGCTGGGCGATGCGCACGATGGCAACGTCTTTGAGCGCTTTCTCCTTGCGCGCCGCCATCAGTTCGAAAAACACTTTGCCGCTGCACACAATCACGCGCTTGACCTTCTCGGACTGGATGCCATCGTCCCATTCTCCGTTAACCGCCTTGAATTTGCTGGCCGCGAACTCCGCCAGCGGAGACACCGATTCCTTGTGACGTAGCAGGCTCTTGGGCGTAAAAATCACCAGCGGCTTACGGTAGGGGCGGATCATCTGGCGGCGCAGCAGGAAAAACATCTGCACCGGCGTGGCGGGAATGCAGACCTGGATGTTGTAATCGGCGCACAGTTGCAAAAAACGCTCCGGACGTCCGGAGGAATGCTCCGGCCCCTGCCCCTCGTAACCGTGCGGCAGCATCATCACCATGCCGCAAATGCGGCCCCACTTCACTTCGCCTGCGGCGATAAACTGGTCGATGACGACTTGCGCACCATTAACGAAGTCGCCGAACTGCGCCTCCCAGACCACCAGTTCGTTCGGTTCGGATGTCGAATAGCCGTATTCGAAGCCGAGCACTGCTTCTTCCGACAGCACCGAGTCGATGACCACGACATCGCCCTGGTTGGGGGCAATGTGGGCGAGCGGGATGTAGCTGCCGGCGTCCCAGCGCTCGCGGTTCTGGTCGTGCAGAACCGCGTGACGGTGAAAGAACGTTCCGCGTCCGCAATCCTGGCCGGATATGCGAACCGAAAAACCGTCCTTGAGCAGCGAAGCGTAAGCGAGGTTCTCCGCCATGCCCCAGTCCACGGGGAGCTTTCCCTGCCCCATAAGGCGCCGGTCGGCGATAATTTTCTCCACCCGGGGATGCAGCTTGAAATTCGGCGGAATCGTGGTGAGACGCTCGGCGAGCATCTGCAAGTCGGCCAGTGGCAGCGTGGTGTCGTCGTTTTCGTTCCACTTGGTATTTTTGTACTTCGACCAATCCACCGCGAACGGCGGTTTGAAGTTGGAAAGTATCGTCTTGTTGGTGTGGTAGCCACCGTCCATCGCCTGCCGGTAAGTGGCAACCATCTTTTCGGCTTCATCGGTGCCGATCACGCCCTGTGCGGAAAGCTTCTCGGCGTAGAGCTTGCGGGTGCCCGGGTGGGTGTTGATGATCTTGTACATCAGCGGCTGGGTCACCATCGGCTCGTCCTGCTCGTTGTGGCCAAGCTTGCGGAAGCAGATGATATCCACCACCACGTCCTTCTTGAACTTGGTGCGGTAATCGAGGGCGATCTCGATTGCCATCACGCAAGCTTCCGGATCGTCGCCATTGACATGGAAAATCGGCGCCTCGATCATCTTCATCACGTCGGTGCAATACAGCGTGCTGCGGCTGTCGCGCGGATCGGAGGTGGTGAAACCGATCTGGTTGTTGACCACGATATGCACGGTGCCACCTGTGCCGTAACCACGGGTTTGGGCAAGATTGAGCGTTTCCATCACCACGCCCTGCCCCGCGACCGCCGCATCGCCATGAATCAGTACCGGCAGCACCTGATCTCCGCCGCGGTCCTTGCGCCGGTGCTGGCGCGCGCGCACCGAGCCCTCCACCACCGGATTGACAATTTCCAGGTGCGAAGGATTGAAGGCGAGCGTCAGGTGCATCGGCCCGCCCGGGGTGTTGATGTCGGATGAAAAACCCTGGTGATACTTGACGTCGCCCGCTTGCAAGCCCTCGTCATGCTTGCCCTCGAACTCGCCGAATAGATCCTTGGGCATTTTGCCCAGCGTGTTCACCAGGACGTTGAGCCGTCCGCGATGCGCCATGCCGAGCACCAGCTCCTGGACTCCGGCCGTGCCCGCGCGTTGCAGCAGGTTGTCGAGCACCGCGATCAGCGTGTCACCGCCTTCCAGCGAGAAACGCTTCTGGCCAACGTAGCGCGTATGCAGATAACGCTCCAGCCCTTCGGCCGCGGTCAGTCGCTCGAGGATATGCTTTTTCTGATCGGGCGAGAAACCGGGTTTCGAGCGCACCGGCTCCAGGCGCTCCTGAATCCAGCGCTTCTCGACGCGGCTCGACAGGTACATATACTCAATGCCGAGCGTGCCGCAGTAGGTTTCCTGCAAGCCGCGAATAATGTCGCGCAGCGTCGCCTGCTCCGACCCGATGAACGATCCGGTGTTGAACACCGTATCCATGTCGGATTCATTCAAGTCGTAGTAGGCAGGCTCGAGTTCAGCGATATGCGGACGTTGCTGGCGCTTGAGCGGGTCGAGATCCGCGAGCATGCAGCCCCGGAAACGGTACTCGGCGACCAACTGGATCACCGATACCTGCTTGCGGTCCAGATCGCCACCAGATGCCAGCGCCCGAAACGAATTGGCCTTCGCGCGCTGCGCGAAAGACTCAACCACTGGCGCATGAGCCACGTCGCGCGCGCCCCCGGGCGACAGTTGAATCTGATCGAAGTAACGCCGCCATTGCGGCGTCACCGCTTCGGGGTTATCGAGGTAGGTCTCGTACAAGTCTTCGATAAACGGGGCGTTTCCGCCAAATAGATAAGAACTGCCGAGAGACTCCTTCATCATCGCAATCTACCTCCTCTTACATTCTGGCGGCTGGCCTGCCATTGAGCGGGCACGAACCGGCGTCAACGCTGCCCAATCGACATCACGTCGCGCTGAGCAACTCCGGTATAAAGCTGCCTGGGGCGACCGATCTTCTGCTCGGGATCGGCAATCATCTCGTTCCACTGCGCAATCCAGCCCACCGTGCGTGCCAGGGCGAAAATGCAGGTAAACATCGACACCGGAATGCCGAGTGCGCGTTGCACGATGCCGGAGTAAAAATCCACGTTGGGATAGAGCTTGCGGCTGACGAAATAATCGTCTTCAAGCGCGATTTTTTCCAGTGCCATCGCCAGCTTGAATATGCGGTCGTTGTGCAGACCAAGCTCGTTGAGTACTTCATGGCAGGTCTCACGCATGAGTTTGGCGCGTGGATCGTAGTTCTTGTACACACGATGGCCGAACCCCATCAGTTTCACGCCGGAATTCTTGTCTTTAGCCTTCGTAATAAATTCACCGATCTTGGAAACATCCCCGATCTGTTCGAGCATGTTCAGTGCCGCCTCATTGGCACCGCCGTGTGCCGGGCCCCACAGGCAGGCAATGCCCGCGGCGATGCAGGCAAACGGGTTGGCCCCGGATGACCCCGCCAGACGGACCGTCGATGTCGAAGCATTCTGCTCGTGATCCGCGTGCAGGATGAAAATACGGTCCAGCGCGCGCACCAGAACGTCATTCACCTTGTAATCTTCCGCCGGTACCGCGAACATCATGCGCATAAAGTTCGCGGAATACGACAACGAATTCAGCGGGTAGACGAACGGCTGACCGATCGAATACTTATAGGCCATCGCAGTGATGGTCGGCATTTTGGCGATCAACCGGAAAGCTGAAATATCGCGATGTGCCGGATTATTCAGATCCAGAGAGTCGTGGTAGAACGCCGACAGGGCGCCGACCGTGCCCACCATGACCGCCATCGGATGCGCATCACGCCTGAAACCGCGGAAGAAATTCGTGAGCTGATCGTGAACCATCGTATGACGTGTGACCGTCGTCACGAATTGCGCTTTCTGCTCGGCATTGGGCAGTTCGCCATGCAGCAACAAATAGCAGACTTCGAGAAAATCGCACTGCTGGGCCAGCTGCTCAATGGGATAACCACGATACAGCAGTACGCCGGCGTCGCCATCGATATAGGTGATGGCGGAGCGGCAGCTCGCAGTCGACAGAAATCCCGGGTCATAGGTGAATTTTCCGGTCTGGCCGAGAAGACTGCGGATATCGACCACATCCGGCCCAATGGTTCCGCTGAGCACGGGGAAATCGATGGGCTTGCTGCCATCGTTCAACGACAATGTTGCAGATCTCTGTTTTTCCATGATTTAACCCGCTTTTTCCAGCTTGAGTTTAACAGTTTCTCGCATCCGGAAAAGTTCAGGATGCAGTGCGATATTGACTATTCAAATAATTTGATTATCAAAGCGGATTCTGCATCGGGCGCAGGCTTCTTCCCATTCAGCATTTCCCACAGTTCGGTATCCGGATAGTCGAGCAATCGCTTGAACGTCGATAGACGCTCAGGGGACAAATGTTCCAGATGACTATCCAGAAATCTTGCCAGCACCAGGTCCAGCTCCAGCAATCCGCGCCGGCACTGCCATCGGATGCGGTCAGTTTCGGCCATTACCCGGTCATACCGCCCGCTTGACCATCAGATCCTTGATCTTGCCAATGGCGCGCGTCGGATTCAGCCCTTTTGGACAGACATCGACGCAATTCATGATCGAATGGCAGCGGAACAGGCGGTAAGGGTCTTCCAGATTGTCCAGGCGTTCGCTGGTGGTATCGTCGCGGCTGTCGGCCAGGAATCGATAGGCCTGCAACAAACCTGCCGGGCCGACGAATTTGTCGGGATTCCACCAGAAGGACGGGCAAGCCGTGGAACAGCAGGCGCACAGAATGCATTCATACAATCCGTCGAGTTCCGCGCGCTCGGCGGGAGACTGCAAGCGCTCTTTCTCGGGCGCCGGCTGGTTATTGACGAGAAAGGGTTTGACCGAGTTGTACTGCTTGAAGAACTGGGTCATATCGACGATCAAGTCGCGGATCACCGGCATTCCGGGAAGCGGTCGCAGTTCCACCGGCTCTTTCAGGTCCGCCATCCGTGTAATACAGGCAAGCCCGTTCTTGCCATTGATGTTCATCGCGTCCGAGCCGCACACGCCTTCACGACAGGAGCGCCGCAGGGACAGCGAATCATCAATCGCCTTGATGCGGATCAATACGTCGAGCAGCATGCGATCGGTCGGCTGCAATTCCAGATCGTAATCCTGCATTCTGGGTTTTGTGTCTGTGTCCGGATCGTAGCGATAAATTCTAAATTTCATGTTGTCCTCACGGAATCAGGACTGAATACAATTGCCATTAGCGGCGACAACGTGCTGCATCTTTAACTTCAGCCCGAAAAATCGTCCTCGTTTCAATACGTTCTGACCTTGGGTTCAAGGCTTTGCACCGTGAGCGGTTGCATATGCACGGGCTTGTAGTCGAGCCGGTTGCCTTCTTTATACCAAAGGGTGTGTTTGAGCCAGTTGGCATCGTCGCGCTGGTGATGGTCGGCGCGATCATGCGCGCCGCGGCTTTCCTTGCGCGCCTCGGCGGATACCAATGTCGCGACCGCGACTTCGATCAAATTATCGAGTTCCAGAGCTTCGACACGCGCGGTATTGAACACCTTGCTCTTGTCTCGTATCTGGGTGCGTTGCGCGCGCGCAGCGGTTTCCTTTATTTTCTTCACACCCTCGACCAGCATGTCGGGGAAACGGAACACGCCGCAATGCGCCTGCATGATGCGGCGCATCTCGGCGCCGACTTCGTGCACGCTCTCGCCCCCCTGCTGGGCGTCGAGTCTGGCCAGTCGCGCAGAGGTCTGATCGGCCGCGTCCTTGGGCAAATCCTTGTGTCCGGGATTTTCCTTGAGAAAACGAATCATGGAATCACCGGAAGCTTTGCCGAATACCAGCAAGTCGGTCAGCGAATTCGTCCCCAGGCGGTTGGCGCCATGCACCGAGGCACAGGCGCATTCGCCTGCCGCGTAGAAACCAGTCACAACCGCTTCCGGATTACCCGCGAGAGGTGCCACCACTTCACCGCGATAATTGCTCGGGATACCGCCCATCTGATAGTGACACGTCGGCACCACCGGAATCGGCGCGGAGACCGGATCGACATTGGCGAATTTCTTGGCAATTTCCCGGATACCCGGCAGCTTATTTTCGATCAGATCGACGCCGAGGTGATCGAGCTTGAGCAACACATAGTCGCCATCCGGTCCGCAGCCGCGGCCTTCCTTGATCTCGGTCGCCATGGCGCGAGACACCACGTCGCGGCTGGCCAGGTCCTTGGCATTCGGCGCATAGCGTTCCATGAAACGTTCGCCGTTCTTGTTCAGCAGATAACCGCCCTCGCCGCGAACGCCTTCGGTAATGAGTACGCCGGCACCGGCCACGCCGGTCGGATGAAATTGCCAGAATTCCATGTCCTCGAGCGGAATCCCCGCACGCGCCGCCATACCGAGGCCGTCCCCGGTATTGATATAAGCATTCGTGCTCGCCGAGTAAATGCGTCCGGCTCCGCCAGTGGCGAAGAGCACGGCGCGCGCATGCATGATGGAAACTTCACCGGTCTCCATTTCCATCGCCGTCACACCCAGCACCTGACCCGAGGCATCGCGCACCAGATCAAGTGCCATCCACTCGACAAAAAAGTGCGTATTGGTGCGCAAATTGCGCTGATACAACGTGTGCAGCATCGCGTGTCCGGTGCGATCCGCCGCACAACAGGAGCGCTGCACCGCCGGTCCGCCGAAATTCTGCGTATGACCACCAAACGGACGCTGATACACGGTGCCGTCTGCATTGCGGTCGAAGGGCATGCCAAAATGCTCAAGTTCGATGACGACTTTTGGGGCTTCGCGGCACAGGAATTCAATCGCATCCTGATCGCCCAGCCAGTCCGATCCCTTGATAGTGTCGTACATGTGCCACATCCAGTTGTCCTCGCCCATATTAGCGAGCGCCGCGCCGATGCCGCCTTGCGCGGCAACGGTGTGCGAACGGGTGGGAAATACTTTCGACAACACCGCGACTTTGAGTCCCGCTTCGGCGAGTTGCAGGGAGGCACGCATGCCGGCGCCGCCGGCGCCGACGATGACCGCATCAAATTTTCTAACCGGTAAGGCCATGCGTCAAAGGCTCCAGAGAATCTGCACAACCCAGACGGAATACCCGGCCAGGAGCAGCACAACAATGACTTCCGCGCCAAGACGCAGGCCGGTGGGTTTGATGTAATCCATGAGGATATCGCGCATGCCGATCCAGGCATGCCAGAACAGGCTCAGGAAAAAAACGAGCGTCGCGACGCGCATGATTGCGTTGCCGAACAGCGTCCGCCAGGACTCATAGCCCTGCGGCGGGCACACCAGCAGCATGCCTGCAAAAGCGAACACGTAGACCGCCATGACCAGGGCGGTAATGCGCTGCGCCAGCCAGTCTTTCAGGCCGTAGTGGGCTCCGGTAACGATGCGCTTCACCACAGCCATAGCCCTAAAATCGCCGTCAGCGACAAGCTGATGGCCAGCACGGCCCAGCTCATGGCGCGCGCCGGCCCGAGATCGGATGCGATATGCACGTCGAGCAGCAAAAATCGCAGACCGGCAAAAAAATGATGCAGGAAAGACCACAGCATGCCGATCAGGAACAGCTTGACCAGCCAGCAATCCATGATTTCCTGAAAGTGGGCATAAGATTCCGGCGAGCCCAGGCTTTCCTGCAATAGATACAACAACGCGCCCGCGAACACGAACAAGGCCGTGCCGCTGATGCGATGGAGAATGGAAACCAGACCAGGCAGTGGCAGCCTGATCCGGAACAGGTCAAGATGCTTCGGACGTTCTCGGACAATCATGGATATTTCCCGATAGCGGCGCTCAAACGATACGGTTGCGGTAGTGGTGCGCGGTCGTGTTGCAGTAGATTCTCCGCAGTTCGATAGGTTTGTCGGCGTAGGTATAGGCCACACGCTCGATGACGAGTAACGGCATTCCCACGGCGATGCTGAGTTTTTCTGCGGCGTCGTGTTCAGCAGCCAGCGCCTTGATCTGCTCTTCCACGTGCAGGATCCGGATATCGAAGTCCGTTTCGTACATGCTGTAAAGCATGCAATGGTGGTGCGAAATGATTTCCGCCGACAAACCCTTGAAGCGCGCGGCCGGCAGAAGAATTTCCTCGTAGATCGCCTTCCTGCCCGCAATCGACATCACGCGCGAGATCAGAAACGCACCGGTACCGGAGGCCAGCCCGAGTTTCTTCCCGGACACGGCATCGAGCTTGACCCTGACGCAATCGATCAGATCCGCCGCGACCCCGCCCAGCACACCTTGATCCGGCGTGATGCGCAAGTAAGGAAACTGGCTGCGTTCTTCGCAGTGAGAAGCGACAAATGTCCCCTTGCCTTGCTGGCGCACCAGCAGATTCTGAATCGCCAGTTCACCAATCGCCTTGCGCACCGTGCCCTGACTCACGCTGAAGCGGCTGGCCAGTTCGAATTCGCTCGGGATCAGGTCGCCCGGACGCCATTCTCCGGAAACCAGACTTTGGGTAATCAGCGTCTTGATCTGCCGGTAAAGCGGCTGATAAGCGGGCGAGGCAGGATTAGTGGCGGTCTTCATCTCAAGAAGTAACTTTTTAGCACAGAGCAAGTATCGCCGTCCACGAAAACAGTTATCTTTTATAAGACATAAGACCAGTTTGACACCGGCAAAGCAGCTTGGCTATCATGCCCGGCACAAAGTACGGACCGCCACGCGAACCGCGCAGTAGCCGCAAATCGGCCAGCGTCAATGATTTAGGTCCGATTTAAATTCCAGCAATCACACTCATCACCCCGGGAGCTCCCTTGATGAAAACGCCTCTGCGCGTCGCAGTGACCGGCGCCGCCGGTCAGATCGGTTACAGCCTGTTGTTTCGCATCGCCAG
Source organism: Betaproteobacteria bacterium (assembly GCA_031362885.1). Classification (GTDB taxonomy): domain Bacteria; phylum Pseudomonadota; class Gammaproteobacteria; order Burkholderiales; family JACQAP01; genus JACQAP01. The sequence goes on along the minus strand of JANLTJ010000075.1, from coordinate 2,478 downwards.
CGGAGAAATGCTGGGCAAGGATCAGCCAGTCATCTTGCAAATGCTGGAGATTCCGGACGAAAAGGCCCAGGCCGCGCTCAAGGGCGTGATGATGGAGCTCGACGACTGCGCCTTTCCCCTGCTCGCAGGCATGGTCGCGGCATCCGACCCAAAAGTGGCCTTTCGAGACATCGATGTCGCTTTGCTGGTGGGCGCCCGTCCGCGCTCGAAAGGCATGGAGCGCAAGGATTTGCTCGAAGCCAACGGCGCCATCTTTACCGGCCAGGGCCGAGCACTCGATGAAGTGGCCAAACGCAGCGCGAAAATTCTGGTGGTGGGCAATCCCGCCAATACCAATGCCTATATCGCGATGAAAAGCGCGCCGGGGCTGCCGCGCGAAAACTTCACCGCGATGCTGCGACTTGACCACAATCGCGCGCTGTCCCAACTTGCCGCCAAGACGGGCAAACCGGTCGAATTCATCGACAAGCTGATCGTGTGGGGCAACCATTCGCCGACCATGTACCCGGATTACCGCTTCGCCACCATCGGCGGCCAGCCCGCGCCCAAGCTCGTCAACGACGAAACCTGGTACCGTAATATGTTCATCCCCACGGTGGGCAAACGCGGTGCCGCGATTATCGAGGCACGCGGCTTGTCCTCCGCCGCATCGGCTGCCAATGCCGCCATCGATCATGTGCGCGACTGGGTCATGGGCACCAACGGCAAATGGGTCACTATGGGCTTTGCCTCCGATGGCTCTTACGGCATTCCCGAGGGCGTGATGTACGGCTTCCCGGTAACCTGCGCGGGCGGAAAGTACCAGATGGTCAAGGGACTCGACATTGATCCGTTCAGCCGGGAAAAAATGGACGCCACGCTCAAAGAACTGGAAGAAGAGCGCGACGCGATCAAGCATCTGCTGAAATAGGAGCAACCCCATGCCAACCAGCGCTGGTCAGCAATTCCGCGCCGCCGTCGCCGCTGAAAAACCCTTGCAGGTGATCGGCGCGATCAATGCCTATACCGCGCGCATGGCCGAAGCCACCGGCTTCAAGGCGCTTTATCTTTCCGGCGGCGGCGTTGCCGCGAATTCGCTCGGTATGCCTGATCTGGGCATCAGCACGCTGGAAGATGTGCTCACCGATGTGAGCCGCATTACCGAAGTGACTTCCCTGCCCCTGCTGGTGGACATCGATACCGGCTGGGGCAGCGCGTTCAATATCGCGCGCACCGTGCGCTCAATGATCAAAGCCGGCGCCGGCGCCGTGCACATGGAAGATCAGGTCGGCGCCAAACGCTGCGGCCATCGCCCCGGCAAGGAAGTGGTCAGCAAGGAAGAAATGGTTGACCGGGTGAAAGCCGCGGTCGATGCGCGCACCGATGCGGGCTTCGTCATCATGGCGCGTACCGATGCACTGGCCGTTGAGGGTCTGGATGCGGCGATTGATCGCGCCTGCGCTTATGTCGAAGCGGGCGCCGACATGATTTTCCCGGAAGCCATGACTGATCTGGCGATGTACCGGAAGTTCAGGAATGCCGTGAGCGTGCCGATACTGGCCAATATCACCGAGTTCGGCCACACACCGCTGTTCACGACCACGGAGCTGGGTTCGGCGGAGGTCGATATCGTGCTCTACTGCTGCTCGGCCTATCGCGCCATGAACGCCGCGGCGCTTAAGGTGTTTCAGACCATTCGCACCGAAGGTACGCAGAAAAATCTGATTCCGATGATGCAGACGCGCGCCGACTTGTACAAATACCTCGGCTATCACGACTACGAGCACAAGCTCGACGAATTGTTCGCGAAAGGAAAACAAAAATGAGCGAAGCAGCGATTACGCCCAAGCCGAAGAAATCCGTTGCATTGTCCGGCGTTGCTGCCGGCAATACCGCCTTGTGTACGGTCGGACGCACCGGCAACGATTTGCATTATCGCGGTTACGATATTCTTGATTTCGCCGAGGCCGCCGAGTTCGAGGAAATCGCTTATCTGCTGGTGCATGAAAAACTGCCCACCAAGGCCGAACTCGCCAACTACAAGCGCAAGCTCAAGGCCTTGCGCGGACTGCCCAGCAACGTCAAAGCCGTGCTGGAGTGGATTCCGGCATCCGCGCACCCGATGGATGTGCTTCGCAGCGGCTGCTCGGCCCTGGGCGCGGTGCTGCCGGAGAAAGACGATCACAACGTAACCGGCGCGCGCGACATCGCCGACCGGCTGATGGCTTCGTTCGGCTCCATGCTGCTCTACTGGTATCACTGGAGCCACAACGGCCGTCGCATCGAAACCGAAACCGATGACGATTCCATAGGCGCGCATTTTCTGCACCTGCTGCATGGCCGCGCGCCCTCCGCGTCCTGGGAACGCGCCATGCATGTCTCGCTGATCCTGTACGCGGAGCATGAATTCAATGCGTCCACATTTGCCTGCCGTGTCATCGCCGGCACCGGATCGGACATGTATTCCGCGATCACCGGCGGAATCGGCGCTTTGCGCGG
>JANLTJ010000067.1:0-2309 GCA_031362885.1 Betaproteobacteria bacterium | reverse complement strand
GCCGCCTCCTTCTGTGATTTGGAAGGCTGCGTCGAGATCAATCAAGTCCTGCTTCATGCTTGAGGCCACCTCGGCGGCCGTGCCTCGACCACTCCAGAGCACCAGGTATCTCTGCTCTGGCGAACCTCCGACACCGAAGATCAATCTCTCATACTGCGCGTGGCCGAAAACCTTGGCAGCGCTCAGTGCTTCCTCTACATACTTGTCTCGTTGATCCCAGCAGTTCTGTAATCTTTGAATCTCCTTGCGGACATCTTCGTTCTCAATTCCCCCACTGCCGTGGCTTTCGTATTGTAGTCTCACGATGTGGCGACAGTCGTAGGTCTCACGCGCGTATCGCTCCCATCCGACGAAACCACCGTCCCACCTGGATTATGCATGGGAACGCGACTCGGCACACCGGTATGGCCTCCTTGATCAGGTTTTCCGCTCCTGCCCGCTGATTGTAAAACCACACCGCCAGATCAATCGGCTCTTCCAGATTGGTCACGAAGACCCGGTAGGTAACCGGCTGGTCTCAAACAATTGATACTGCTCGGCCTCCCCCGCCTCCACTTCGTCCGCTTTCTTCTCGTAGCGCAGCGCCACGAAGCGGAACGCCTGGTCCCATCCGTTCGGCTGGTAGCGGAATTCGCACTCGCCATTGGCGTCGGTCTTCGCCGACGGCTTCCATTTCGCTTGTTGTAGCTGTTCCACCAGCCGCGAGGTCTTGCGCGCCACCACGATGAACCGGCAGCCCGCCTGTTGGTAGGCTTCCACTGCTTCCCAACAATAAAAGCCCGCATCGGCGCGCGCGAAGATTCTCTCGACACACGCGGGCAGCGACTGGACGGCGCTGTGTAAATGGCGGGCGATCTGCTTGCCTGTCGGCCGGTCGCCATTGCGCAACTCCCCCGCCACGTATTCCCGCGTTTCAGCCAGAAATGTCAGTATCGGCTGGTAGCTTTTCTTGCCCTTGTTTTTCGGGTTGTAGCTCTTGCGCGCACCCATCTGCTTGCCATACAGCGTGTGCACCGTCGTATCGGTGTCCAGGGTTACGGTGGTCAACTTCACGTTCGCCGCTTCCCATACACGGCTGCGCATCTGGCTTTGCACCCCCAGTATCTGTTGGGCCGCACTTCCGTGTAGCGCTCCCAGAAAGCGCCACAGCGTGCACTGCGGCGGCAACCGCACGATTTTCAAAACACCCGTCAGAATCGGATCGCGCGCAATGAACCGCAGTTGGTTCAGGCGACTGAACCCGATGTACAGGCCCAACACCATGGCGAGCAAGAACTGGAAGCCGCTCATCACCACCTTGGTGAGCCGCTTCACCGTGACCGCCTCCTCCATCAGCGATTGAAAGCCAAGCTTCTCCAGCATGGTGGCCACCGGTAACAGGCCTCCATACGGAGTCAGGTTCTTACCGGAAAAGTTGAAGGGCGTGGAAGCCCCGATTCTATTGGGCTCCAGAGCTTTCGCTCCGGAGCCTTGTTTAACGGGCTTGTTCCCGCTATCCTGAATTCTGTTCGTAACCATTTGGGTGGCCTCCATGCGGTTGGCTTGCGAAGCTCGCGACTCCGCAAAGTTTCAGTTTCACTCCATGATAACGGGGTCCCCAAATGGTTGGCTCTCAATTCACTTCGCCGAGTCGCCTGCTACAGCGCATAGCTCAGGTTCAATGACGGTGACCTCGGCGTGATGTAGCAACTGGTCCAGCATCGTGACACCTGAACTATGCACGGTTTGTTGCGTTGACCCCAGATTCATTGGGAAAAACGAATGCGTAGAACCACCCTACCGGTGATAGCAAGAAATCGCACCACGCACAGAGAGTCCGCTTTACGGTGATTGTGAAGGGTTACTCCGAGACCCAATAAAACCAGTCAGTTCAGTTACTAACATTTAAGTGAAAAGGCCGTGCATAACATTCTATGCACAGGCTGCCCTTTCTGTTCAACAAGTTGCAAGGATCCCTCGTCGGAGGTGGGATGCCACGGCTCACGCCGCTAGGCGCTCAAGTGGGCAGCACGTGCATAACTCAGGTTGCAAGTTGTGTGCCGATGGATTTGGAATGGAACAGTTGCATTTTCCGAGCGTGCGGACCTGCTTCGCCCGATCCGCGGCGACCGATCTGTCGCACTCGGGACGGATTCCGATGGCCTCTGCGTGATGCGCCATGGGGCGATCAAGTTCCCCAGGGATGACGACCGCGAGGCCTTGGGATTTGACGCACTTCCAACAAATTGATGATCTGTATCGCCCGGTCGGCCTACTTCCTGGTGGAGTTCCAGCTCATGCGATTCACCTAAAGGTGGGCGGATTCGAGC
>JANLTJ010000055.1:0-7010 GCA_031362885.1 Betaproteobacteria bacterium | reverse complement strand
AGCCTGCGTAGGCCTCTTGGAATCTCATTGTCCGCGTCTCCTGTAACCAACGCGCCCGGCTTATGGGTCTTTCCATATCTCACCCAAAAAACCGGACACATTACGTGCTACAGAACCGGACAACTAACTTACTCCCCACAGCCGACCTTGACCATATTGCCCAAGTGCCCCCGACACTGCACACTTAAAGCACGGCCGGGCCGGACAAATGAGCCGGGCCTGAGCCTTACCGGGAGAAGTTCTGATGAAAAGTTTCGAGTTCTGGTTCGACTTCGGCAGTTCGGCTTCCTACCTCGCCTGGACGTAGCTCGCCGCCAAACCCCTGAGTTCGCTGCTGGAGACCAAGCGCCTGATGAAAATGGGTCAGGCCGCGCTGGCGAAACAAATTGTCGAGGAATCGGCGAGTCTGAGCCGCATGCTGGTCGAACCGGCCGCGCGCGAGGCTTTCAGTGCCTTCATGGAGAAACGTAAACCGGATTTCTCCCGCCTTTGAGATAGCGCCAGCGCGTACTGCCCCGGTCTGCGGCAAGAGGCCGCTTCAGGCGAGAACCCGGTCGCGCGATGCAGCCACTCAGCAGCCCTGGAGAAGTGGCGTACCCGGGGTTTTTGCAAGCGGTTGCTACACGGCGCTGACCCGATAACCGACGCGGGGGAAGTGGACGCACACCGTTCCCACTTGCGCATCATCGCGGAGAATCGCGATGCTGTCCGCATCAAGCCGGTGTAGCTTGCCGATAACCACAGGCTCGCCGCTGTCGAGGTCCGCCACCACGCCGACTTTCGTGCCGGGCTGAAATCCCTGAGGATCATTCGTGTCGCCGTGTTCCGGCGTCAAAGTCTGCGCGGCGCGGGCGATATCGATCGCCTGCGCGCCAGTCAGCGCTTGCGCCTTGCCGTGGCCGACGGCCTTGACCCGCGGCTCCCAGGCTTCGATGGCCGGAAATTCGCGCAGCAGTCCAGGGCCGCCTTGCCAGCGGGCGCGCACGAACCACACCAGGTAATAGGCCATCGCGTCCATCAGTGCGGGTTCATTGCCGAGCAGGAATGGGCCGTTACCGGCAAGCTGGCGGTCGATCCAGCCAAACTGTGCGCGCAGTTGTGCCACCACATGGGGCACATCGCGTTTCACGGCTTCGATATCCCACTTCGGTCCGAAGAACAGCCGGCCACGGTCTTGCAGAAAAGCTTCTGGCAACTGGCCGGCGTTGGCGCCGATGAGCAGCTTGGCGGCCGGATCGAACAGGGCGTCGGTCCAACGCCCGAACATCCAGGTCAGGCCTTCGCTGTTGGCGGGGAAGAAGGTCGGCTGCGGGTAGCGCCGGTGCAGCTCACGCAGAATGCAATGCGAGTCGCAAAAGATGTCGGCGCCGATTTGCATCACCGGTGTGCGCCGGTAACCGCCGGTCAGCGGCATCAGGTCCGGCTTCGGCGGCACGCGTGGAATTTCCACCGAATACCAGGCAAGACCCTTGAGCCCGAGTGCGATACGGACTTTTTCGGAAACCGGCGAGGCCGGATAGTGATGCAGGATGACCTCGCTCATGGCTTTCCTTTGCGGTCGAATCGGTGTGGAGTCTGGAAATCGCTGGCTGCGTTCAGGATGCAGGTTTCATTCTGAATATGCCAGTTCATTTTCCGCCAGGCACGCAAAGAAATACGAATGGGGCGACTTAACCCGCGATGGTCACTCCGCCGTCGGCGACGATGGTCTGGCCAGTAACAAAGGCCGCTGCGCGTGAGGCGAGAAATACCGCGATGGCGCCGATGTCATCCGGTTCGCCGATGCGGCGCAGGGGGGTCTGCGATTCGTAGTGCTGCAAAACTTCTGGGTTCTCCCAGAGCGCACGCGCGAAGTCTGTTTTCACCAAGCCTGGCGCGATGCAGTTGACGCGTATGTTGTGCGGTCCCCATTCCATGGCGAGGTTGCGCGCGAGCTGCATGTCCGCAGCCTTGGAAATCGCGTAAGCGCCGAGTACCGAAGTGCCTTTGAGACCGCCGATGGAAGACACGATAATGACCGCGCCGTCTTTCCTTTGCGCCATTTCCGGAAGCACCAGATTCGCCAGCCAGTGGTTGGAGACGATATTGTTTTGCAGAATCTTGTTGAAGGCGTCATCGGGCATGTCCGCCATCGGCCCGTAGTAAGGATTGCTGGCGGCGTTGCACACCAGCACATCGATCTTGCCGTACTGGCGGCGAGTTTTAGCGACGAGGTTTTGCAGTTGCACCTTGTCACCGATATTGGCGGGAATCGCAATCGCGTCTGCGCCCGAAGCGCGGATGTCTTTTGCGACCTGCTCGCAGGCATCGGCCTTGCGGCTCGAAATCACCACCTTTGCGCCGGCTTGTGCCAGATGCCGGGCAATGGAAAGCCCTATGCCGCGCGTGGAACCGGTGACGATGGCAACTTTGCCTGCAAGATCGAAGGGATTCATGGATTCGGAGCGAGGAGTTATGGACGAGGGGCGAGGGTTGGGCGACAAGCGACCGTCGCCATGGGGTAAGTTTTTTACTCGCCCTCGCCCCTCGCCCCTGAACTATCGTCCCTCAATCACCTTCTTCATGCTTTCCAGCCCCATCGGAAAGACCCGATTGAACGTACTGAGCTGGGCCGCGTCATCCTGGCCTGCGGGAGGTTCGTCGGTCCAGTAGGCGATGCGCTTGAAACTCGCTTTCCACACCACTTTGCTTTTTCCCCCGCCGGCATCCGATACCGTCATGGTCGGAAAATAATCGGATGCGCCCACCTGGCCGGCGCTGTAGGTATAGCCCAGGGACATGTTCCAGGGTTCATAGGCGATCAGCTTTTCCTGCACCTTGGTGCCGTTGGCACGCGTGAGTTCACGGATCGCGCCGAGCTCACGGTTCTTGCCCAGAACGATGCGGCTTTCGGCTATCGTGGACAACCAGCGCGGCAGGCCATTAAAGTCACTGACCATTTCCCAAACAACTTCCGGTGGAGCGTCGATCACGATCACGTGTTCGACTTTCATCTCGGGCGCATTGGCGGCGAAAAGCGGTACCGCAGTTGTAGCGAGCAGCAATGACAGCAAGCTCTTGGTCAGTTGCATCTTGTTTTTCAAGTGTGTGGGATACATGGTTGATGTTCAATCGGGTTTCGGGCAGCCGGTCGTCGCGATGCGGCTACCCGACTCGGCAATAGCGATTGTCAATTCGTTCTGCACGGGTATACTGACCGTAGAAAATAATAACGCGCCCAAGGATAGAGCGACGCGTGCAATGACGCAAGCAGAGTAAAGAGCTACGCCCTCAATGCGAGGTTGAGGCAATCCAGTAGCCGGTCCCGACATAAGCGCAAAGATTCACGATAGACCATTGCTTCGAGGGGGCATTCTTGACTGCAAGCAAGCGAAGGGGGGGCTGTATGCAGCTTGGCACAGCGCTGGCGGTTTGCCTGGCCACGCTTCTCATTTTTCTTGCTGGTCTGCCTGCGATCCATGCGCAGGACGCGGTATCACTGCGTTTCGACATCAGCGGCTACCGCGTTGAAGGCAACACGCTGCTCGAGCCACGCGAGTTGGAGGCGGCGGTAGAACCTTACCTGGGCAAGAGCCGTGACTTTGGCGACGTGCAACGCGCCCTTGAAGCCCTGCAAAAGAGCTACAGCAAAGCCGGCTATGCCTCCGTACAAGTCGTCCTGCCCGAGCAGGAACTCAACGGCGGTGTCGTCGTGCTCCAAGTGATCGAAGCCAGGATCGGCGGCATACGAATATCCGGCAACCAGCACTTCGACACCAAAAATATTCTGCGCAGTCTCCCGGCGCTCAGGGAAGGGGGCACGCCCAACGCGCGTGCACTCGCGGACAATTTACGCCTGGCCAACGAAAGCCCTGTCAAAAAAGCCCAAGTCGTCTTGCGCCCCGCCAAAGACCAGACCGCAAGTTCACAAGCCGCCAATACCCAGAACGCAGTCGATGCGATCGTCGAAGTCGCCGATGAAACCCCATGGCGCCTGTTCACGACGCTCGATAACACCGGCACCGAACAGACCGGCCGCTATCGCTTGGGCGTTGGCGCGCAACATTCCAACCTCTGGAATCGCGACCATATCCTGACCGGGCAGTACATCACCTCGCCGGAGAAACCCGACCAGGTCGCGATTTACAGTCTGGGCTACCGCGTGCCCTTCTACGGGCTGGGCGACAGCCTGGACCTCTTCGCCGGCTACTCCGATGTGGACGCCGGCACGACGCAAACGCCGTTCGGTCCGCTGCAATTCGCCGGCAAGGGGAAAGTCTCCGGCGTGCGCTACAACTGGCTGTTCGCACGCAGGGGCGAGTACGAACACAAAATGGTACTGGGTGCGGACTACCGGGCCTATGACAGCCTGTGCTCGGTTGGAGATTTCGGCGCCGCCGGATGCGGTGCCGCTGGCGCCAGCGTGCAGGTGCGTCCCGTGAGCCTGGGTTACGACGCCGTTTGGACGCGCCCCGCCAGCCGCAGCTCGTTCTACCTCACCGCCATCCAGAACATGCCCGGCGGCAAGAACGGCACGGAGCAGGACTTGCAGTTAGCCCGCCCTCTGGCCGAAGGCGGCTATCAGATATTGCGTGCCGGGTTCCAGGTCGGCCTGGCGTTCGCGGGCGACTGGCAGATTGGCCTGCGCGCCGATGCTCAGGCCAGCAGCGATGCGCTGATCCAGGCCGAACAATTTGGCATCGGCGGCTGGAACTCCGTACGCGGGTTTCTCGAGCGCGAAGTGGCCAGCGACCAGGGCTATTTCGGCACCATCGAACTCACCACCGCGAATATGGGCAAGCCACTGGGTTTTGGCCTCATCGACAACCTCAGGCTGCTCGCCTTCTACGACAGCGGCCAGGTCACCCGCAACCTGCCGCTGCCCGGCGACATCGCCAAGGAAGGCATCGCCAGCACCGGCATGGGTATGCGCATGGGGATCAAGAAAAACCTGCAACTGCGCTTTGACGGCGCCTGGGTGCTCGAACCCGCCATATCGCAGCGCCGGGGCGACTATCTGGGACATTTCGGCATCTTGGCTGTTTTCTAGCCGGGGGGAATCATGAAACGCACTCGACCATCACAGACGCGACGCGAACTCAAGGTCTTCCGCCAGAACCTGCTGTGCGCGGCCCTGGCCACGGCGTTCGGCAACCTCGCCTGGGCCAACCCCATCGACCCGACCGTGGTCAATGGCCAGGCGGGCTTTGTGCAAAACGGCAATACGCTTTCAGTGACCAATACCCCGGGCGCCATCATCAACTGGCAAGCCTTTTCCATTGGCGCGGGAGAAACCACCCGCTTCATCCAGCAAAGCGCCACCAGCGCGGTGCTCAACCGCGTCACCGGAGTGGATCCCTCGGTGATCCTGGGTAACCTGCAATCCAACGGCAAAGTCTTCCTCATCAACCCCAGCGGCGTGCTCTTCGGCGCCGATGCGCGCATCGATGTCGCGGGACTGGTGGCCTCCACGCTGAATCTCTCCAACGAAGACTTCCTCGCGGGGCGGCTGAACTTTACCGGCGGCGCGAGCGCAGCGGGCAGCGTGCGCAATGCCGGGCGCATCGCCACGCCCAGTGGTGGCAGCGTCGTGCTCATTGCGCCCGATGTTGAGAACAGCGGCATCATCCATGCGCCTGACGGCAGCGTCATCCTGGCGGCGGGCAAAAGCGTCAGACTGGGCGACACCGCCTCGCCCAATGTATTGGTTGAGATTGACGCACCCGACACCACCGCAATCAATCTGGGCGAAATCGCGGTAGGCAGCGGCACTGCCGGCATCTACGCCGGAATCATCCAGCAGAAGGGCATCGTCAGCGCCAATGCCGTCACCCGCAACGAAGCGGGCAAGATCGTATTCAGGGCCACCAAAGACGTCACCCTCGACGCCAACAGCCGCACCATCGCCAACGGCCCCAGTGGTGGGCAAATCACCATCCAGGCCACCACCGGAATCAATCTCATCTCGGGAATCATCGAAGCCAAGGGAACGCAGGGCAACGGCGGCACCATCCACCTGCTAGGCCACAAAGTCGGCGTTATCGAAAACGCGCGCATCGATGCCTCCGGTGCCACGAACGGGGGAACCATCCTGATCGGCGGCGACTATCAGGGAAACAACCCGGCCATACAGAACGCCGCGCAGACCTACATTGGCGCTGGCGCGTCCATCGCCGCCGACGCCATCGATCGTGGCAACGGCGGCAAGGTCATCGTTTGGGCCGACAACACAACCCGCTACTACGGCAACATCTCCGCGCGCGGTGGCGCGCAATCGGGCAACGGCGGTTTCGCCGAAGTCTCCGGCAAGGGCTATCTGGATTTCCGTGGCCATGCCGATCTGCGCGCGCCCAACGGCACCGCCGGTACCCTGTTGCTCGACCCGACCGACATCAACATCGTCGCCACCGACACGGCGGCCACGCCGGACACCGAATTCAATGCGGGCTTGTTCGAAGAGTCCGTCACCATCGATGTCGCATCCGAAATCGTGGTCGGCAACCTGCGCACCCAGTTGCTCAACGGCAACGTCACAATCAGCACGACTTCCACCGCCGGCAGCGCCGGCAACATCAACTGGGCAATCGGCGCGAACCTTGACTACAACACGGCGGGCACCCGGACGCTTACGCTCAACGCCAATAACAGCATCACCGTGAGCGGCAACATCACTGACACTGTTGCTGGTGGCGATGTATTGAACCTCACGCTCAATCCCGGTGGTGGCGGCGTCACCAACGTCAGTTCGCAGGTCAGCTTGGGGGGTGGGACGCTCACCATCGGCGGGACCGCTACGGCGAATCTGAATACGGGGGCGAGCATATCGAACGCGACGATTACTCGGGCTGCGGGGGCTGGCCTGACGATACCCACATTCAACAGCGGAACGCTGAACGGGGTGACGCTGGACACGGACATGTCGATGGTGGTGGGTTCGATTGCGACGATCACGGGCGGGCTGACGCTCAATGCGGGTCGCACGATCACGATGAACAGCAACAGCAACGCCGCGCAGTTGGACTTTAGCGGCA
>JANLTJ010000033.1:0-2415 GCA_031362885.1 Betaproteobacteria bacterium | reverse complement strand
CACCACCTCGGCTTTGAATTCCACCGTAAATACGCGTCGCTTGAGTTGTTCTTTCTTGATGCCTTCCAATGCGTTATTCTTCTTTGCTGCTTTCATCATTTCGCTTTCGTTAAGTACTCAACGAAAAGCTTACAGGATCAGGCAAACGTGTGAGCCGACGAACAGAAACTGCATAGAAGGCCCAGTCTGCGGGCGAGTTGGCACCTCGTGACGAAGCCCACCGGATACAGTGGACAGGGTAAATGCGGCGGTTGTACACGGATAGTTCATGTTCTTACTCGGGGAGATCTGTCGGGGATGGCGAGGTGAAGTGATGGTGAGAGAGCCAGATGGGTCCGCTGGCTGAACAAGACCCAGGCGCGGCGGGATGTTGTCGACTGACGCGAGCGAACCAGACAACGAACACGATCACGGAGCACAGCGCGCCGGTGAGCAATCAGCGGCGTCACCCGACAGAAGTCAGCAGAGGCCGTAGTAGCCGGAGCAATCCGGTGAAGGGCCGAACATGAGAGAACAAGGAGGAGTCGTGAGGTATTCGAGCATGGTGATGAACCCGCACGGGGGAACTGGTGCTCGGCATGGGCTTACGCAACCCGCCTTGCAGGTGGATTTGATGCAAGCGCTCGTGGCGCCGGAGAACATGCGCGCTGCGTGGGCACGGGTGAAGTCGAATAAGGGCGCGCCGGGCAGTGACGGCATGCCGATCAAGGACTTTCCCGCGTTCGCGCGCACGCACTGGCCCGCGATCCGCCAGGCCTTAATCGATGGCCGCTATCAACCCCAACCGGTACGCCGGGTATTGATCCCGAAGCCGGGCGGGGGAGAACGCGCGCTGGGGATACCGAGCGTTATTGACCGGGTGATCCAGCAAGCCATCGCGCAGGTCATGACACCGATCTTCGATCCGCAATTCTCGGAATCGAGCTTTGGGTTTCGCCCGAAGCGAAGCGCCCATGGAGCAATCAAACAGGTACAGGCCTACATCAAGGCCGGCTACCGCATCGCCGTTGATCTGGACTTGAAGAAATTCTTCGACAACGTTCAGCACGACATCCTGATGGCCCGCGTGGCCAGACGGATAAGCGACAAGCGGCTACTGGCCCTGACGGGCCGATACCTGCGGGCGGGCGTGATGATTGGTGAGCGTTTGGAACCCAGTGAGATCGGCACACCGCAAGGCGGGCCGCTCTCACCGTTGCTGGCTAACATCGTGCTGGACGATCTGGATCGAGAACTGGAGAAGCGAGGCCACCGGTTTGCCCGGTATGCCGACGATCTCCTCGTGCTCGTGAAGAGCGAACGAGCGGGCCAGCGCGTCAAGACACGTCTGACCACGTACCTCGATCGGCGGCTAAAACTACCGGTTAACGAGCAAAAGAGTCGGGTTGCACCGATCGACGACTGTGTCTTCCTCGGATTTACATTTCGCCGGGGAAAGCCTCGCTGGTCGGACGCGGCATTTGCAGACTTCCAGCATCGCATCCGGGAACTGACGGGGCGCAGTTGGGGCGTCTCGATGTCGTACCGGCTCGACAAGCTTGCGCAATACGTGCGTGGCTGGATGGGGTATTTTGGCATCTCCGAGTATTACCGGCCGATCCCGGAACTCGATGAGTGGCTGCGCCGACGGGTGCGGATGTGCTATTGGAAACAATGGCGCAAGACGCGCACGAAGGTACACAACCTGCTCGCGCTGGGGGTAAGCAAGCGAGCCGCGATTCTCACGGCGATCAGTAGCAAGGGCTACTGGCACTTGTCGAGATCGTTGGGCACGCAGACGGGGATGACGAACGATTGGCTCACAACGCAGGGTCTGGTGAGTATTCGTGCGCTGTGGATGAAGGCGCAGGGATACGCTTAACGATTCACAGGTGCTCCGCTCTTGTGAACCGCCCGGTGCGGACCCGCATGCCGGGTGGTGTGGGGAGGGTCGGTTAAATGCCGACCCTTACCCGATTAGGGCGCTGGTGGAGAAACAAGGAGATGGTGATGTACCTGAACAACTGGAAAGACGGCACGGCGGAAGATGTGTTCCGCGACTTCGACGGCGAGCGGTGGGGCAACTACCGCAACGACGATGACCCGGTGCCGCTGGCCGAGAAGCCGGCATTTGCTGGCGCCGAGATTCTGCTGGCCAGCTACGGCACGCCGAGCTACGAAGGCTATGCGTTCGTGCTGTTCAAGCGCGACGGCAAGCTCTGGGAAGTCAACGGCTCGCACTGCTCTTGCTACGGGCTGGAAGGCCAGTGGGAGCCCGAAGAAACCACGGTGGAGGCGCTGCGCCACCGGGTGAAGGAGGGCACGCTTGGCGAAGGCGGCTATGACGAGAACCCATTTGCGGCCGAGTTGCTTCAGGTGCTGGACGGCCTGGAGCGCCCTAACGTCCGTAGTGAAGCGCGCGCGGCTGCTCTTGCC
>JANLTJ010000024.1:0-15073 GCA_031362885.1 Betaproteobacteria bacterium | reverse complement strand
TTGCGTAAACGCGCCGGTGAGCAAATTTTCTTCCACGGTCAAGTGCGCGAAGCAATGACGGCCTTCCATGACCTGCACCAATCCACGCTTGACCATTTCCGAAGGGTTGAGCGCATCGACGCGTTCGCCGCGAAACTCGATGGAGCCTTTGGTGACATCACCGCGCTCGGCGCGCAGCAGATTCGAAATGGCTTTCAGCGTAGTGGATTTACCGGCACCGTTGGCGCCCAGCAGCGCCACCACACCGCCCTGCGGCACATCCAGCGACACGCCTTTCAACACGAGAATAACGTGATCGTAGATCACCTCGATGTTTTTGAGGCAGAGCAGCGGTGCGGGGTTTGCTGACATATTTTCTGGAGGCTGGGAACTGGAGACTAGGGACTAGGGGCTCGGGACTAGGGATTGAGCTGCGCGCCTTATTTCTAGCCCCTAGTCCCTAGCCTCCAGCCCCTGCGTCATCACGCCTTGCAGTCCTTGGGCGTGATGTTCTTTTCCTTGGCGTATTTTGCTGCGGTCTCTTCGACCATGGGGCGCAGGATGGAGTTGTCGCCTTCGATCCAGTCGGAGACGAACTTCCATTGCGCGCCGTCCCACTGGTGAATGCGCGCCTGGCGCACGCCTTCATGATCCAGGCAGGAGACTTTGAGCGGCAGCAGCATGCCGGTGAATCCCAGCTTGGCGATGCGCGCCTGGTCGAGGTTCAGGTTTTCAATGCCCCAGCGCACCTGCTCGCCGGTGAGCGGCTTCTTGCCGAACTTGCCCTGAGCGGTGCGAATCGATTCCACCACCAGCATGGCGTTGAGCAGGCCACGGTTGTAGAGCACGTGGCCGACATCGCCTTGTTTGGCGGCGCCCTTGCCTTTCTCGTATACAAATTTGATGACCTCGGCGTGTACCGCAGTTTTGCCCGAGGAGTGCTGCAAGGCGATGCCGTTATAGCCCTTGGCGTCCGCGCCCGCCGGTATCACGTCCGGCTCGGCGGAGGCCCACCACACGCCGTACATTTTCTCGCGCGGGTAGCCCACTGCGACGGCTTCCTTGATCGCAGTAGAGTTCATCACCCCCCAGCCCCATAACAACACATAATCCGGTTTTCTCTGGCGCACTTGCAACCACGCTGCCTTCTGCTCGACGCCGGGATGGGTCACTGGGGTCATCGCCAGATCAAATCCGTGGCGCTTGGCGCGCTCTTGCAGCAGGGGGATAGGTTCCTTGCCGTAGGGCGAATCGTGATAAATGAGGGTGATTTTCTTGCCCTTTAATTTGTCCAATCCGCCGTTGATATTTCCCAAGTGCTGGATCAGTATGTCGGCGGCAGTCCAGTAGCTGCCCAACAGGGGGAAATTCCACTGGAACACGCGGCCGTCGGCGGATTCGGAGCGGCCATAGCCCATCGTAATGATGGGAATTTTGTCGACCAGAGTCTTGTCGGTGAGCGCATAGGTGATGCCGGTGGACAGCGGACTGAAAGCAGCGGCCCCGGTAGGGCCTTTGCCTTTCAGGCGCTCGTAACATTCCACGCCGCGATCGGTCTTGTACTCGGTTTCGCATTCTTCCCAGATGAGCTTCACGCCGTTGACGCCGCCGTCGCGGACCTGCACCAGGGTCAGATAATCCACGTAGCCATTGGCAAAGGGCGCCCCGTTGGGGGCATAAGGTCCGGTGCGATAAACCAGAACCGGAATGAATTGCTCGTTGGCGGCAGCCCGCACCGGGGCACTCACACCGGCGAATGCGGCGGCCAACACGATCCAACCAATCAACTTAGTTTTCATCAGACTTTCTCCCCATATTCAGTTTAGGTATGCCTGCCAGCTTCCCGCTAACAGTAGTGAAGCAACGTTCGAGCGACATAAAAGTTAATACGGAAACGGCCACAAGCGCAGTTTTTCCTTGGCGATGCGCAGCATTCGCGCCAGCCCCAGCGGTTCCACGACCAGAAAAAGCACGATCAGGCCGCCGAAGATCATAAATTCCAGATGCGACACGAACGCCGTTGACCAGTTCAGCCCCAGCCACTTCGGCATCTGATTGAGCAGAATCGGCAAGATAGTGATGAACGCCGCGCCGAAAAAACAGCCGATGATGGAACCCAGGCCGCCGATGATGATCATGAACAAAATGCTGAACGAGCGATTAATGTCGAAGGCGGCGGCCTCCCAGGAGCCCAAATGCACAAAAGCCCACAATGCGCCGGCAACGCCAACAAAAAACGAACTGATGGCAAACGCGGACAGCTTGGCATGCAGCGGCCGGATGCCGATGATCTCAGCGGCGATATCCATATCGCGCGTAGCCATCCAGGCGCGGCCGATGCGCCCGCGCACCAGATTTTTCGCCATCAGCGCGAAAACCGTCAACAGCACCAGGCAGAGAAAATATTTCTCCACCGGAGAATCCAGCGTCCAGGCGAACAAGGTGATCTCCGGCGCGGAAATCGAGCCGGAGGGCGTGTAATTGGTAAACCACTTGACGCGATTGAACAGCCATTCGAGAAAAAATTGTGCCGCCAGCGTCGCCACCGCGAGATAGAAACCCTTAATGCGCAAGCTGGGAATGCCAAACAGCACGCCCACCAGCGTGGCAAAACCTCCTGACAGCAAAATGGCCACGATGGGATTGAGTTCCGGAATGCGCACGCACAAGTTGTAAGCGGCGTAGGCGCCCACCGCCATGAAGCCGCCGGTGCCCAGTGACATCTGTCCGCAATACCCCACCAGCAAGTTCAAGCCTAGCGCGGCGAGCGACATGATCAAAAACGGAATGAAAATGGCGCGAAACAGATATTCATTGGCCAGCAGCGGCACCAGCACGAAACCGGCGACCAAGCAGGCGCCGACCACCCAGCGATCCTGGGTGATCGGAAACACCGCTTGATCGGCGGCGTAGGAGGTTTTGAATTGACCGGACTCTCTATAGAACATGGCGGATGGGGTGCGGGGTGCGAGGGGCGAAATTCATTACGGGTTCAGACGCGGTCAATGTGTTTTTCACCGAACAATCCTTCGGGTCGGAACAACAGGAATACCAGCGCGAGCACGTAGGCGAACCAGTTTTCGATGCCACCGCCGACATAGGGGCCGAGATAGACTTCGGCGAGTTTCTCACCGGAGCCGATGATCAAGCCGCCGACAATGGCGCCGAGTATGGATTCGAAGCCGCCCAGTATCAGCACCGGCAGCGCTTTCAAGGCCACCAGCGAGAGCGAAAACTGCACGCCGAGCTTGGATCCCCAAGCCATGCCGGCAACCAGCGCCACCAGCCCCGCCACGCCCCAGACAATGACCCAGATGTAATTGAGCGGAATGCCGACCGACTGGGCGGCCTGGTGATCGTCGGCAACTGCGCGCAAGGCGCGGCCGATGCGCGTCTTTTGAAAGAAGAACGCCAGGCCCGCGACCAATATGCCGGCGGCGACGGCGGCGACCAGATCCTCACTCGGCACCAGAATGCCGCCCTCGAAAACGCTCTCAAACAACAGCAGCGGTTTTTTCGGAATGCCCAGATCGAGCACGTAGACATCGCTGCCCCAGATGGTCTGACCGAAGCCATCGAGAAAATACGACACGCCCAGTGTCGCCATGAACAAGGCGATGCCCGGCTGATTGACCATGGGCCGCAACACCAGTCGCTCGATGATAATTGCCAGCAACGCCATGATCAGAATGGTCAGGATCAGTGCGAGCATGAAAGGAATCTGAAAAATTTCCATCAAGCGCACGAAGGTCAGCGCGGCGAACAACACCATCGCGCCTTGCGCGAAATTGAATACGCCGGAGGCTTTGAAGATCAAGACAAAGCCTAACGCCACCAGCGAGTAGAGCACGCCCGCCAGCAGGCCGCCGATCAGAACTTCAAGAAAAAACGCCATTGCGGTGCCTTGCGGTTAACGGTTTTAGTGTGCCACGCCCAGATAGGCATCAATCACTTGCTTGTTGGTACGGATTTCATCGGGCGTGCCTTCGCCGATTTTGCGCCCGTAGTCGAGCACGACAATACGGTCGCAGATATCCATCACCACACCCATATCATGCTCGATCAGCACCACGGTGGTACCGAACTCATCGTTGACATCGAGCACAAAGCGGCACATGTCCTGTTTTTCCTCGACGTTCATGCCGGCCATGGGTTCATCGAGCAACAACAACGTCGGTTCGGCGGCCAGCGCACGCGCGAGTTCCACGCGCTTTTGCAAGCCGTAAGGCAAACGCCCGACCGGTGTTTTGCGAATGTGCTCGATTTGCAAGAAGTCGATGATCTGTTCGACTTTTTCCCGATGCTGGATTTCCTCGCGCCGCGCGGCGCCGAAATAGAGGCATTGCGCAAGCAAGCCGGCATGCATTTTCAGCGTGCGCCCGGTCATGATGTTATCGAGCACGCTCATGCCTTTGAACAACGCGATATTCTGGAACGTGCGCGCGATGCCGCGCGATGCCGCTTCGTGCGGGCGCATCTGCGCGTGCGTCACGCCGCGATAAGTGATGCGACCCTGATTGGGGTGGTAAACGCCGTTGATGACATTGAGCATCGAGCTCTTGCCCGCGCCGTTCGGCCCGATGATGGCGAAAACCTCGCGCTCGCGCACCGCGAAGCTCACACCGGACAAGGCCTTGACGCCGCCAAACCCAAGCGAAATATCCTCCACCGCGAGAATGGTTTCGCCCAGCGTGCGCGTGCTGCCGCTCATGCCGCCCTCGCCTTTGGCATTGCTGCAACCACGTCGCGGATTTCGATGTCTGCGCGCACCTTGCCGCGGCGGCCATCTTCGAACCTGACCTCGGTTTCGATCACGCAGCGGCCGCCGCCGCTGTACAACGCATCCACCAGCGCGGCGTATTTTTCGGCGACAAAGGCGCGCCGCACCTTGCGGGTGCGCGTGAGCTCGTCATCGTCGGCGTCCAGCTCCTTGTGCAATACCAGGAAGCGTTTGATTTGCGAACCGGTGAGCGCCGCGTCGGCGGCGAGATCGGCGTTGACCTTCTCCACGCAGTCCTGGATCAAGCAGTAAACCTCGCTCTTGCTGGCAAGATCGACATAGCCGCTATAAGCCAGCCCGCGCTTCTCCGCCCAATTGCCCACCGCCTGCATGTCGAAATTGATAAAGGCGCAAGTCATGTCGCGGCCATCGCCGAAACACACCGCCTCCTTGATATAGGGGAAAAACTTGAGTTTGTTCTCCAGAAACTGCGGCGCGAACAAGGTGCCGTCGGTCAATTTACCCACGTCCTTGGCGCGGTCGATAATGCGCAAATCGCCATCGGCATCAATAAAGCCGGCGTCGCCGGTCAAAAAGTAGCCATCCGACGAGATCGATTCCGCAGTGGAATCCGGCCGTTTGTAGTATTCCTTGAGCATCCCCGGCGTGTGTACCTGCACTTCGCCGTTTTCCGCGATGCGGATTTTCACGCCCGGCAGCGGACGGCCAACCACATCGAGCTTGGTCTGGCCGGATGTCTGCTTGCAGACATAGACAAAAGTCTCGGTCTGGCCGTACAACTGCTTGAGATTGATGCCAAGCGCGCGGTAGAAACGATACAGATCCGGGCCAATCGCCGCGCCGCCGGTATAGGCGACCCGAATCCGGCTCATGCCCAGCACGTTTTTAAGCGGTCCATAAATGATGATCTCACCCAGCGCGTAGAGCAGCCGATCTGTGAATGTAACCGGCTTGCCATCCAGGATGTCCGGCCCGCAACGCTGCGCCACCGCCATGAAGTAATGGAACAACCCGCGCTTGATGCGGCTGGCGTCATCGATGCGGATCATCACTTGCGTGAGCAAATTCTCGAATACGCGCGGCGGGCCAAAATAATACGTCGGCCCGATCTCACGCAAGTCTGTCATCACCGTGTCCGAGGACTCCGGACAGTTCACCGTAAAGCCGGCGGCCAGCGCCTGGGCATAGGAAAACAAATGATCGCCGACCCAGGCCATCGGCAAATACGACAACACCTCTTCGTTCTCGGTAAACCCGTCGAAACCAATGTCGCCACGCGCTGCTGCCAGCAGCCCGGCGTGGCTGTGGCAAACGCCTTTCGGCTTGCTGGTGGTGCCCGAGGTATACAGAATCACACAGATGTCGTCGGTGTTTCCGCGAGCCACTTCCTGGCGGTAAAAATTCGGCTGCGCCGCGTCGCGCTCGCGCCCCAGCTTGCGCACACTGTCGCAGGAAAACAATTGCGGCTGCTGGTAGTTGCGCATCCCGCGCGCTTCGTCGTAAATGATGTATTTCAGGCGCGGGCATTGCGGCAGCAGTTCCAGCAACTTGTCCACCTGCTCCTGATCTTCCACCACCGCGAATTCGATCTCGGCGTTATCCAGCACGTATAACATTTCCTGCGCCACCGAATCCTGGTAAAGCGGCACCGGCACCCCACCCAAGCTCTGCGCGGCGGCGAACGCCCAGTACAGCCGTGGCCGGTTGTCCCCGACGATAGCCAGATTCATGCCGCGCTTGAATCCCAGCGTCGCCAGCCCGCAGGCGAGCCAGCGCACCTCATCGGCGTACTGCTGCCAAGTCCAGCTCTGCCAGATGCCGAGGTCTTTTTCGCGCATGGCGATGCGGGCGCTGCGCGTTCGCGCATTTGCGAGCAACAGCCGCGGAAACGTGTCGGCCGCCGGGTCATCCCTGGCGTCATAACGTGTCAAGGATGAACCCTAAGCTGACGGTTTCGGCGCGGCACGGCTGCAATATCAAGCTGACCGAACCAGAATCATGCGCTGATCAGTACTTGTACGCTGCCGCTGGCAGATTGGGCACAGCGGCAAACTGCGCCGGCACCTCACCGGTCAGGCTTTCCAGGAAGGCCACGATGTCGGTTACGTCGTTATTGGCGAGATCGCGCCCCAGTTGCAGCTTGGCCATGATGCGCACCGCGTCGCCCAGTTGCGCGACCGAACCATCGTGGAAATACGGTGGCGTCATGGCCACGTTGCGCAGTTGCTGCACCTTGAACATGAAGGCGTCGGCTTCGTTCTTGGTGTCCTGGAAGCGGCCTTTGTCGCGGCCCTTGAACAAGTCGATTTCCGGGCTGCCGGTCAGCGCCCAGTAATCCTGGGTCAGGCCAAATTTCTGGAACATGGTTCCGCCGAGCAGCGCACCGCTGTGGCAGCCCGCGCAACCGGTGGCGATGAATTTGTCCAAACCCTGTTTTGCCGCAGCGCTCAAGGCTGACTTGTCGCCCTTGAGATAGCGATCAAAGGGCGCGGGTGTGATCAGCGTGCGCTCGTAGGCGCCAATGGCCTTGCCCCAGTTTTCTGCCGTCACCGGCTCGGCTTCGCCGGGGAAGGCTTTCTCGAACATCGCGCGATACCCGGGGATCGCGCGCAGCCGCGCTTCCGCCGCCGCATAGTCGGCATTGCCGTAAGCCAGCGGGCTCACCAGCGCCTTGACCGCCTGTTCCTCGACATCCGCGCGGTTTCCCCCGTAGTGCTGCACGAATTGCAGCGCGGTGTTGAACACCGTCGGCGCATTGCGCGGAATAATTTTGCCGCCGACACCGACCGAGCGCGGCAGCGCATCGGTACCGTAAAAATACGAGTTATGGCAGCCGCCGCAACTGCCCTTGCCATCGCTCGATATCCGGGTTTCGAAAAACAGCGCGCGGCCTAACGCGACGCGCGCCGGGGTCAGTGGGCGCTGCGGCGTGGCAGCGTCCGCAGGCAAGGGCTTGAACAGTGACTGCGCCTGCGCGAGCAGCGCGTCCTCGCCGTCCGCAGCGGTCAGAAGCGCGGCGCTACCCATCAGTGCGATCGCGCACAAGGGCGCGGTAATTTTCAAGATGTTCATGGCTGTTTCCTTAGGTCGAAGGTGTTGATCGTTTCAGCTATCTGTTTTCTTGCAGTAAATCTCCAGGCAGTTGTCTTCCGGATCGCGAATCTGGAAGGTATTGAATTCCTCGCCTTGCTTTATCGGCATGCCGAACTTGGCGGCCCATTCATGAAGCGCCTGGTTGCCGGATACGCGAAAACCCACATGCAATTCCGGCGCGCGCTTGACCGGCTCGCCGGGCAGAAAAACTATCAAGATTCCGGGGCCGCGCGCCTTGTTGCCATCGGCTTGAAGCCCAAAAGTCTGCGTATACCAGCGCACTTGCGCGTCGGGGTCGCGCGCGGGCAGGTTCAGGTGTTCGAGCTGGAAGTTCGCCATGCCGATGCTCCTTTATTGTTCGATCCGGAAATTCAAAATTATAGGATTACGCTGTTTTGGCGGGAACCCGAGTCAGCACGGCAAGCGCCACGATTGAGATGACCAGAAACGACCCATAAGACCAGTGATCGATGGCCGGTCCGCCGAGCGACAGCGCGTGCGCCACGAAAACGCCGCCGAACAGTGCCAGGCAGGCGACGAGCATGGTCCACCAAGCCCAGCGTTCACCGCGCCGGAGCGGAAACAGCGCGATGGCGAGACAGGCCGTCGATGCCGCGAAATACTTGAAAGCCTCCCACACCACATGAAAGTTCTGGTGCGCGCTGGCATTGGCCTGCCCGAAATGGATCAGTGCGGCGAAGGGCGCGCCCGCCATGCCGAGGCCGTGCACAATGACCAGTGCAGCAATGGCGCATATTCGGAGGCGGGATTCAATCATGGCGGGATTATTGCGCGGTCCAGCCGCCGTCCACAAGCAAATGTGTTCCGGTAATCATGGCCGCCGCCGGCGAGGCCAGATAAACCGCCGCCGCCATCACGTCCTCGACCCGGCACATGCTGCCCAGCGGGATGCGCGCGGTGACAAACGCAAGCTTCTCTGGCGTATCCACCACCCGGCGTACCAGCGGTGTATCGGCGAAAGTCGGTCCGATGCTGTTGACCCGGATGCCCTGTGAGGCAAGTTCCACGGCCATCGCCTTGGTGAGCCCCTCCACGGCGTGTTTGGTCATGCAGTACACCGTGCGATTTGGGGAACCGACATGGCCCATTTGCGAGGAAATATTCAGCACCACGCCGCCCTGGTCTTTTCGCGCCGGCAATTCCAGCATTTTTTTCACCGCCGCCTGCGCCACGACGAAATAGGCGCGGATATTGAGATCGAGCATAGTATCCAAATGCGCATCCGAAACGTCCGTGAACGGTTCGGGGAAGTTGGTGCCGGCGTTATTGACCAGAATATCCAGACGCGGCAGCACCGCCATGGTTTTGCGCAGGGAAACATCGTCGGTCACATCGCACACCGATACTGTCGAATTCCCCCCGGCGGATTGGATGTCGCGGGCGACTTCCTCCAGGCTGGCTGCGGTGCGGCCCAGCAGGATGACTTGCGCTCCGGCTTGGGCCATGCCCGTGGCGATGGCCGCGCCCAGGCCACGCCCCGCACCGGTGATCAGTGCGATTTTTCCGTCGAGGCGGAAGCTGGGCAACTTCACCGGGTTTGTCATGGTGATTCAAGACACTGCGATACGCTCAAGAAATTAGCTGCTGCGAGTATTCGTCAGCCGGTTACATGCTGCGCCGGTACTGGCCACCGACCTCGAACAAGGCGTCGGTAATCTGGCCCAGCGAGCAAACGCGCACCGCGTTCACCAGTTCGGCGAACACGTTGCCGTTGTCGATCACGGTCTGGCGCAATTTCGCAAGTGCCGCCGGCGCCTGCGCGGCATGGCGGGTCTGGAATTCGCGCAGACGCCGGATCTGGCTTTGTTTTTCTTCATCAGTCGAGCGTTGCAGCGGGATGCTGCCGCCGACCTCGGTGGCATCCGGATTGCGGAAGGTGTTGACGCCGATGATGGGATAGCTTCCGTCGTGTTTCTTGTGCTCGTAGAGCATGGATTCATCCTGGATTTTTCCGCGCTGGTAGCCGGTTTCCATCGCGCCGAGCACCCCGCCGCGCTCGGAGATACGCTCGAACTCCCGCAACACCGCTTCTTCCACCAGGTCGGTCATTTCGTCAATGATGAACGCGCCCTGGTTCGGATTTTCGTTTTTCGCCAGGCCCCACTCGCGGTTGATGACGAGCTGGATGGCGAGCGCGCGCCGCACGGATTCGGCAGTCGGCGTCGTGATGGCTTCGTCGTAGGCGTTGGTGTGCAGCGAATTGCAGTTGTCGTAGATCGCGATCAGCGCCTGCAACGTGGTGCGGATGTCGTTGAAGGCGATTTCCTGTGCGTGCAGCGAGCGACCCGAGGTCTGCACATGGTACTTCAGCTTCTGGCTGCGCTCGTTGGCACCGTATTTGTTTCTCATCGATGTGGCCCAGATGCGCCGCGCCACGCGCCCCAGCACTGCGTACTCCGGATCCATGCCGTTGGAGAAGAAGAAAGACAGGTTCGGCGCGAAATCGTCAATGCTCATGCCGCGCGCCAGATAAGCTTCGACAAAAGTGAAGCCATTCGACAGCGTGAAGGCGAGTTGCGAGATCGGATTCGCGCCGGCCTCGGCGATGTGATAACCGGAGATCGACACCGAATAGAAATTGCGCACCCTGTTGCGCACGAAGTATTCCTGGATGTCGCCCATGACCTTCAGCGAAAACTCCGTGGAGAAAATGCAGGTGTTCTGGCCCTGGTCTTCCTTGAGTATGTCGGCCTGCACCGTGCCGCGCACGTTTTCCTGTGCCCAGGCGCGGATCTTCGCCGTTTCGTGCTCGTTCGGTTGACGGCTATGCGTCGCGACGAATTTATCGATCTGCTGGTCGATTGCCGTGTTGATGAACATCGCGAGGATGGTTGGCGCCGGGCCGTTGATGGTCATCGACACCGAGGTCGCCGGGTCGCACAGGTCAAAACCCGAGTACAGCACCTTCATGTCGTCGAGGGTGGCGATCGACACCCCGGAATTGCCGACCTTGCCGTAGATATCCGGGCGCTCGTGCGGGTCGAATCCATAAAGCGTCACCGAGTCGAACGCAGTCGACAGGCGCTTGGCCGGCATGTCCCGGGACAGGAATTTGAAGCGCGCGTTGGTGCGGAACGGGTCACCTTCGCCGGCGAACATGCGGGTCGGGTCTTCGTTCTCGCGCTTGAACGGGAAAACGCCGGCCGTGTACGGAAAATAACCGGGCAGGTTTTCCCGCATCAGCCAATTGAGCATTGCGCCATCGTCCTCGAATTTCGGCAATGCCACTTTCGGGATCTTGGTGCCGGACAGCGAAGTGGTCTTCAGCGTCGTGCGGATCTCGCGGTCGCGGACCTTGGTGATCTGCTCGTCGCCCGAGTAGGCCTGTCTGATCTGCGGCCATTCCTGCAGCAGCACCTTGGCTTCGGCACTGAGCGACTTGTCGCGCTCCGCGATCAGCGGATCGAGGTCGGAGGACGATTTCTTGGCCGCATCCAGCATCCGCCTGGCCTCGCGCAATTGCTGGCGTTCGCGCGCCGACTTCGTCTGCCTGGTGACGTCTGCGTGATAGCCGCGAACTGTCTCCGCGATCTCCGCAAGATAACGCGCACGCGCCGGCGGGACGATGACGTTCTGCCCGGACGACGATTTCACAGTCATGGGTTTGAGCTTGCCGTCTGCGGCCTTGAGTCCGCGCGCCTTCAGCTCTGTAACGATGGTCTGGTAGAGCGCGGTCACGCCCTCGTCGTTGAATCTCGACGCGATGGTACCGAATACCGGCATGGCATCGGTGGCCATCGTGAAGGCGCCACGATTGCGCTGCATCTGCTTGCGCACGTCGCGCAGCGCGTCCTGCGCCCCGCGCCGGTCGAATTTGTTGATGGAGACGAAATCGGCGAAGTCGAGCATGTCGATTTTTTCAAGTTGGCTGGCGGCGCCGAACTCGGGCGTCATCACATACAGCGAAAAATCCACATGCGGCACGATGGCGGCATCGCCCTGCCCGATCCCGGAAGTCTCGACCAGCACCAGGTCGAAGCCCGCACACTTGCAGGCCGCGATGACGTCCGGCAGACAGGCCGCAATTTCGCTGCCTGCGTCGCGGGTCGCGAGCGAGCGCATGTAGATGTTCGGGTGATTGATCGAGTTCATGCGGATGCGGTCACCCAGCAGCGCGCCGCCAGTCTTGCGTCGTGACGGGTCCACGGCAATGACCGCAATCTTGAGCGCGTCGCCCTGGTCGATACGAAAACGGCGAATCAGTTCATCGGTAAGCGACGATTTTCCGGACCCGCCGGTGCCGGTGATGCCGAGCACAGGCACACTGTCATTCTGGGCTGCCCGGGAGGTCAGTTGTTTTTGCAGCGCTTCGGGCAGCGTTGCGTTCTCGAGACCGGTAATGACCCGCGCCAACGCGCGGGCATTGCCCTGAAACAGATACTCAAGATCGGCCGGCAGTTCGGCGGCCAGATTTCGGTCCGCGGTGCGGATCATGTCGCTGATCATGCCCTGCAGGCCCATCCTGGCGCCGTCTTGCGGCGTGTAGATGCGGGCCACGCCATACTTGTGGAGGTCTTCGATCTCATCGGGCACGATCACGCCGCCGCCACCACCGAACACCTTGATGTGCTCGCCACCGCGCTCGCGCAGCAAGTCGATCGCGTATTTGAAATACTCGACGTGGCCGCCTTGATAAGACGATATGGCGATGCCTTGCACGTCCTCCTGGATCGCGGCGTTGACGATTTCGTCGACCGAGCGGTTGTGGCCGAGATGGATGACTTCGACGCCGCTGGCCTGCAGGATGCGGCGCATGATATTGATAGAAGCGTCGTGGCCGTCGAACAGGCTTGCGGCGGTGACGAAGCGGATTTTGTTGGCAGCGCGGCCTTTCTGGTCGGCGGGCTGCTGGCTCAGGTCGGTCATGAATTTTGCTCTCTGCGTCTATTGATCTTTTCTCAATTCACGACAAATTCCTTTCCCTCATCCCCATCCTTCTCCCGGAGGGAGAAGGGCACACTTGACGCGGAGCAGAGGGTGCGTGGGTGAGGGAAACTGTGGCAAGGAACTCGCCCTGTCCATGTATTCTGGATTACTCTACAAGTGTGCTGCGGTATTACAGGTGTGACGGCGACCTTCATCATGGCCGAATCTTACTCCGCCATGGAATCGCCGTGTAGTCCCGCACGATGACAGACCGGGCAGGACGCATCATTCATCCACGCGAATCCGCAGATACCGGGGAAAGCGCGGTGTCCCGCCGGGCGTGAGCTGTTGGTATCGATAAGTGATCCGCGTGCCAATGGGAGGTGGCGCGCGACGCAGCGCATCTGAGAGACCGCTGCCGATGCGGAAGCGTTTGCCATCGGGCATTTCCATCATCAACGCCCCGGTCATGCCGGTATATTTTCCTTTTCCAGGCACATGCCCGGCCACGAGGGCCTCGTCGTCCAGCCAGGGTTTGAGTTTGAGCAATGCGTCGCCGCGCCCGGTCGTATAGGGCGCATCCGCGCGATGCAACATCAGGCCTTCGCCGCCCGCGCGCACCACGGCATCAAGCCGCTTCATCAAAGCGGCATGGTCGGCCACGCGCGTGTGCTCGACCGCTTGCAGCCAGGCCACGCCGGTCTGGACGACGAGCGCGTTAATTTGTGCAATGCGCGCGCTGAAATCGCCCGCCTCGCCAGGCAGTTCAAAAATGAGATAACGCACTTGCCGCCATTCGGCGTCCACCGGTTCCTGCTTGCGAACGATGCCTGACAGCGTATCGAACTGGTTACGCGCGATCCACAATTCGCCATCCAGCGGCGTGGCCGGGAAATTCGCGGTAAACCACGATGGCGCCGGAACCGCGCTGCCGCCGCGAAAACGCAAGGTGCGGCCGTCCCACTGGGCACGCACGCCATCGAATTTTTCGCTGACCCAATACTGGGTGACATCTGTTTCGGGGCTATAGACCCCGGCCAGCAGCATCTCCGGTGCGCTCGCACTCCAAACCCGGGCGGTGGCCAGTAAGCCCATCATCAGCCACAGGGCGAGGAAAGCGCGCTTGTGCTCAGCCATGTGCGCAAGCCCGAGGGTGGCTACGGACGATGAATGAGGACGCACCCCAGCGCCCTTGGAAGCGCGGCACGGAACGGATGCGGAAAAATTTAATCACCGCGCCAGTTCCTATGTGCGGTTCAGCCGATGTCAAGCCGCCAAACCCATTCCCGCGCCTTTACGCAACTCCTGCAGCAACCGCTCGCGTTGTGCGGCGACGGCGGCAATATGCGCTTCCTTGACGTGCCCGAAGCCGCGAATGCGCTCCGGCAGCGAGGCCAGTTCAACGGCAGTGCGGTAATTTTCCTTGGAAAGCTTGGGCAGGAGTTCGGCTAGCAAGTCCTCATAGTCGCGGATTAACCCGCGCTCCATTTTGCGTTCGGCGGTGTAGCCGAACGGATCGAGCGCCGTGCCGCGCAAAAACTTTAGTCTGGCCAATAACCGGAATGCGTGCTTCATCCAGGGGCCGTATTGCGTCTTCAACAGATGTCCTTGCGCATCACGTTTGGCCAACAGCGGCGGCGCCAGGTTGTACTTGACCTTGAAATCGCCCTCGAAGCTGTCGTTCAGCCGCTTTTCGAAATCGCCGCTGGTGTAAAGCCGGGCGACCTCATATTCGTCCTTGTACGCCATCAGCTTGAACAGGTACTTTGCCACCGCCTTGCTCAACGCATCCCCGGCACCGATGCCCGTCTCGGCATCGCGCACCGTCGCAACCAGGTCCTCGTAATGCTTGGCGTAGCCGGCGTTCTGGTATTCGGTGAGGAAAGCGGCGCGGCGGCGGATCAGGGTTTCCAGGTTCTGCGGCATCTGCACGATCATCGGTTTGACTGGCGAGGCGATTTTGTCGACCTGCTCCAGGCTCACCGCGCCGCGCCGTCCCCAACTGAACGCTTGCTTGTTGGCGTCGACGGCGACGCCGTTCAATTCGATCGCCTGCAGGATGGAGGCCTCCTGCAGCGGAATGAGCCCCTTCTGGAACGCGAAGCCGAGCATGAACAGATTGGTCGCGATCGAATCGCCCAGCAGCGCGGTGGCAAGCCGGGTGGCATCGATGAAGTGGGAGCGGCCGCCGACCGATTCGTCGATCAGGGCGCGGATCTGTTCCGCCGGGAACTGCCAGTCGGGATTCTGCGCAAACTGGCCGGGGGGCTGTTGATGCGTATTGATGACTGCGACCGTACGACCGGGTCGTGTCTTGGAAATGGCATCGTGTGCGCCGGCGGTCAGCATGTCGCAGCCGAGGATCAGGTCGGC
>JANLTJ010000022.1:0-2836 GCA_031362885.1 Betaproteobacteria bacterium | reverse complement strand
GAGGCCTTCGACATTCGGCAATAGATTTTCCTCGGGGACAAATACATCGTCCATGACGACTTCGCCGGTTATCGAGATCCGCAAGCTCAACTTGCCTTCAATTTTTGGCGTGGAAAGCCCCTTCATGCCACGCTCAAGAATGAAGCCGCGAATGATGGCCCGGTCGTCCTTTGCCCATACGACGAAGACGTCGGCTACCGGCGAATTCGTGATCCACATCTTCGCGCCCTTGAGCAGGTAGCCACCGTCGACTTTGCGCGCCCGGCTGATCATGCTGCCTGCGTCCGATCCGAAGTCCGGCTCCGTGAGGCCGAAGGCTCCCAGGAATTCGCCGGCGGCGAGCTTGGGTAGATATTTCTGGCGTTGCGCTTCGGTACCGTAGGTGGAGATGGGATACATAGTGAGGCTGGATTGCACGCTCATCATCGAGCGATATCCGGAATCCACGCGTTCGATCTCCCGGGCGATCAATCCATAGCAGACATGGTTCACGCCCGCGCAGCCATAGCCCTCGAGCGTCGAACCGAGAAAACCCAGGGCGCCCATCTCCGCAAACACCTCTCGATCGAAGCGTTCCATCCGGTGCGCCAGAAGAACGCGCGGCATAAGCTTGTCCTGGCAATAGGCGCGCGCCGAGTCTCGTACCATGCGCTCCTCGTCGTTCAGTTGTTCTTCAAACAGTAAGGGATCTTCCCAAAGGAACGAAGGGCGGGCGAGAGGGGCGTTCATGCATTTCTCCTGTTTTGCCGGTGAATCGCGGGTCTGAGAAGATCAGGTGAGCGATAAGGCGATATTCTAAGCCATACGCCGGAGGGCACAGTAGCCGGAGGTTTACTACCCAGCGGTGAGGTTTCTGCCGGGGCGAGTTGCTTGTGATCGCTAGATAGAGTGCGCTCGGGCGAGGGCGTCCGTGTTATTTTTTCCGTCTTGCACAAATGTCGTAACCATCGCGCCATCCGGATGCATAGTGGGGATCCTGCGTGAACCGGTCTGCGTCCCTGATCTGTCCGCTCGTTCGTTTGCTGCTTTCGCAACCATCGAGATAACCCGCGCGGAACGCCGGTGGATAGCCGGCGAGATTAACGTCAGGACCCTTTTTCGGTGGAGCGCACGCGCAAATGAGCGCGGCTGCGATCAGCAGGGAGAATTTCTTCATTGCGAGATCAGTCTTTGTGCCAGGTGGAGTCGTTCTTCCCGGTTGCCGCCCCGATTCTCGACAACCGGGCAATTCAAAGGGGATTCTACCGGAACCGCCCAATGGGCAGACTGACAACGAGGTGCAGGCAAAAAAACGCCCGATAAGGGAGGGAACCGGGCGTCAAACAC
This sequence comes from Betaproteobacteria bacterium, assembly GCA_031362885.1. GTDB lineage: Bacteria > Pseudomonadota > Gammaproteobacteria > Burkholderiales > JACQAP01 > JACQAP01. The sequence goes on along the minus strand of JANLTJ010000022.1, from coordinate 1,510 downwards.
AAATATACGGATTAAAGGGCTTATGTCATCGGTCGCGTGCTAGTGCTGTGCCTCGTCATTCTTTACCTGGATTCACTTTAGCCAAGCCTGATTAGCGACCCATTGACCAGTTTGATCCGTTCGCCGATGTTGAGCGAAGGGCGCTCGGTTTCGTAAATGGTCCGCACGGTGCCGTTTTCCATATGAATGGTCACAACAAATCCGCCCTTGCGCGATTCATCCTGTTCATCGCCAGCAGGCTTGCCGGCGACCTTCAGAATCGTCGCACCCTCGCTCCCTGCGGTCAGGGAGTGGGCGATTCCAGTCGCTGGCGGCATGGCATGACCAGGAATGATTGAATCGACAACGCCACAGTCGGGGCACGCAGATTTACGGGTGGGCACGCGCGCGCCAAATTGGAAGTTGACGGGCTTGCCTTCGGCCAGTGTTTCTCCGCGGCTGCGTGTCAGGCCTCCATGCCCCTCAGTCGGAATGGCCGGCGCCTGGATCATGCCGCTGGCTGGTATGGCACTGAAACTCGCGAATGGATTGAGGCTCGAGTGGGTGATGGAAAGATTCCCGGTGATTGCCGCCACCCCGATACCACTGAAAGCGATGACGGAGAGCGCGGCGACAATGACCAGTGGGGTTATGAGATTTTTTTTCTGATGGGTCATGGTCTGATTTTTTTGGGTTTGTGCCGGACGGCGTCAGTTCATTACGGCAAATCCGGCTTGCGTTATAGAGAAGAATTCTTAAATGCTTCAAAGCACCGGTCGTGCCAGAGACATTAAAGAATATAAAAACAATCACTTGGCTCTTTACGCCAATGGCGGGAAGAGTTGGTCTGTCTCCACGCGGCGACAGGGACCTCTGCTCGGCAGACAATCAATTGATTAATATGTGGAAGCCGATGTCTCCCCGGGGCGACACAGAACTCACGATCAAATGCCTTTGAACAGCTTAGGGTCGAGGTGATGCCGCTGCAGCAGTTTGTAGAACTCGGTGCGGTTTCGTTTTGCGAGCCTTGCCGCCTGGGTGACGTTACCGCCGGTAATTTTGAGGAGTTTGGCGAGGTAATCGCGCTCGAAATCACTGCGCGCGGATTCGAAGGAAGACAATTCGGCGCTCTGGCCTCGCATCGCGCTGTCGACAAGAGCGGGCGTGATGATCGACGTGGTCGATAATGCGACTGCCTGTTCGACGACGTTGTACAACTCACGCACGTTTCCCGGCCACGCTGACTTGACCAGAATTTCCATTGCTTCAGAGGCAAAGCCGTTAAGCGGCTTCTTATAGCGGTCGGCGAGTTGATTGAGGAAGTGGGTAGCCAGAACCGGGATATCTTCGCGCCGTTCGGAAAGAGCGGGCAATGTGAACGAGACGACGTTGAGGCGGTAGTAGAGATCCTCGCGGAAACTCCCCGCCTTGATCGCTTCTTCAAGGTTGCGATGCGTGGCCGAAATGATACGCACATCCACCGGAATGATCTGGGTGGTGCCGATAGGCCGGATTTCCTTGTCCTGCAGAA
>JANLTJ010000267.1:0-2551 GCA_031362885.1 Betaproteobacteria bacterium | reverse complement strand
CGACTTCGAAGTCGACATCGTGCTGGAGCGGGGACACTCCGCCGTCGCGGGGGTGGAAGTGAAAGCCGCCGCGACGGTCAGCGAAGCGGATCTCCGCGGGCTGCGCAAGCTGCGGGACGCGGCCGGAAAACGCTTTGTGGCGGGTGTCGTCCTCTACGATGGCAGCGCGGCCATCCGTTTCGGCGGCGGACTGTTCGCGGTCCCCGTGCACAGGCTCTGGGATATGGTCTTGTAACCAAAGACAGTAGACTCTTGTATTCAGAATGAATACCTCGGCATCAGTCGCCGCGCAAAAGAGGTTCCGCGACCGCGCTGCCAGGCTCAAGCGAGTGCTGGCGAGCGAGAAACGGCGGTATGGCGCGATCGACGACAGTAGCGGAAGGCGCTATCGAATCGGTCCGCTCTATGCGCTGGCCGGCGACCCGAAAGAGGCGCTCGCGTACTACAAGTGGTTTGAAAAGCAGTGCCCGGATGATGTCGGCGAGCCCATGCACTGGTTGTGGTGGGCGCTGGCGGCCTACAGGTTCGGGGATGTCAAAAACGCCAACCGCAAGCTGCTCAAAACGCTCGTTCGGAACCTGTATCTCCTGCCAGCCTTGATCGGCTCGCCCATCGCCCGGCAGGACATGTGGCACAGCTCGAATTGGGACCAGCCCGAGTTCCTTTCACAGGTTTCGCCGGAACTTCTGCCGAAACTCTCCGAAGACGAGCGCTCCTGGATCAGGCAGCAACTCGAAAGCGCTCTTTTCCGCCGAGTCAAAGACGAATATGTCGCGGCACATCATGCGCTGTTGACCGAGAAGAACGTTGAAAGGCGCTCCACTATCCTGCGCCACTGGCGCAAATTCTGGTCCGACGCGACAACAGGCGACGGCTGAGCATCGACTGCTCGACTGGCAGGCTACAATGCGAACGTTCGAGGAGCGTGCGGTGGCCATCGTAACCGTCCGTATTCCAGAATCGTTGCTCAAGCGGGCCAAGGCGACCACCGGCCAGCGCGACGCCGCGTCCGCGGTGCGCCACGCGCTGGGGCAGTCGCGGCGCGAAGTGCGCGAAGGCAAGGTTCGTCGCTTCACCACCACGAGGGACGCCGTCGCGCATCTCAAGAGGTACAGCAGGGCAACGTAGCGAAAACGTAGCGTTTTCGGCGCTTCGCTACGTTGCCCGGCGAGCGTAAGTGATTGAGGGCGGACCTAAAGTACCTTACGCTTGCCTTGGTTATCCGCCTGTTAATCCGCAGGTCCCTGGTTCGAGTCCAGGTCGAGGAGCCACAGAATTCCGAATTGATCCGGTACGTTTAGGCGGGAATGTATTCGATCGCCCCCGTGTCGGCATCGTAGACCATGTCGTACGGGAACCAGTAGATGACTTCGTCGCCCCAGTCGTCGATGTAGGCGAAGCCGATCCAGGTCATGCCCAGGTATTCCTGCTGAACCAGGATGAACGAAACGCGTTGCATGCCGCCCGCCGGGGCTTCGGCCATCTTCTTCTTGGACTTGTACTTCTTGACCGGCACGTTGCCCTTCTCGGCGTGCGTGACGCTCACGCCGGTGATCTTGCCGCCTTTGACGTTCACGAAGGCGGTGTGCTTGCCGTTCTCATGGAATTTGTGCCGCCCGTCCTTCTTGACGTTGTTCCCGACCAGATCCTTGGCATTATGGTGCTTGTGTTGCTTGACCTTTTTCTCCTTGCCGTCCATTTTCCCCTTGGGATCGCTCTGTTCCTTGCGATCCTTGTCCTTATCCTTGGGTTGCGCGAGCGCGGAGCCGTGAACGGCGGCGATTCCGAGGACAGCAAGGAGAGCGGCGAGAAAACTGAGGTTGCGAATCATGCTTGGATCTCCGTTAGGGTGAAAAGGCTGATTCTGAGTATGGATAGCCATGGCACCTTTGTATGTTCGTTTGCTAACACACGGAGGCACCTCCGGTTCGGCGCGGCGAGTCCGGGCCGAGGAGCCACTTACGTCCTGTTACAGACTGCTACGACTTGCACACGCGCGTGCGCGTAACCTCGCCGCACTGTGCGCTTTCGACTCCTTACCGGTTTGCTGCTGCTTGCCGTCTGCCTCGACGCGGCGGCGAGCGATCTCTACGCTGCGGTCAATCGGCTGCGCGCCGGCGGCGGCAATTGCGCGGTCGCGCGCAGTCTTGCGCCGCTGCGGCCGCAAGCTGCGCTCGAACGCGCCGCCAGGGATCTTTCGCAGGGCATGGCGCTGCAGGAAAGCCTCAGGCAAGTCGGCTATGGCGCCGCGCGTGCCAGCGCTCTCAGCATCACCGGCCAGGGCGTCGGCGGGCAGGCGGCGGGGCCGCTGATCGAACATCGATACTGCAAGGAACTGCAGGATGCCGCCATGGCGGAGATCGGCATTTACGAGGAAGTGAACCAGATCTGGATCGTGCTGGCGACGCAATCCGGGCAGGCGGCACCGTCACCGCGGTCTGCACCGTCAGCGCGATCGGCCGACGTTTCCAGGCAAGCGGCCGGGCTGCGCATCCTCGAGTGCCAAGCCCACAGCCAAGCTGACGGGGGATCCCGTGGTGGACAGCAGGAA
>JANLTJ010000152.1:0-29392 GCA_031362885.1 Betaproteobacteria bacterium | reverse complement strand
TTGGGAAGGTGGATGAAAACCCTTTCATTCGTTGTATGGGTGCCGTTAAACATTAATGCGGCATCGCACAATAGACCTAATTTCGCCATAGCATTCATTCCAAAATAGAATAGAAAGGCTAAACGTATGGTCTTAAATGTTTGGTATCCGGGGGCGATAGGGCGAGTTACCGGTGTCGCGCTGCATTGCGCTGCCAAACAAATGATCCATTGGAGCTTTCAAGGTCCTTTGGCTCCATGTCTTGAAGGTCCGAACCTGACGCACTGAACTCAGTGACCCAAGTTCTCGGCCAGGACCAGCAACGCCTCGGAACTGATCGCCAAAGTCTTGAGCGCGAAATTTTCGCCCTGCGACCATTCCCGGCAGTTTGGCCCGTCGATGTTGCGGGTATATATCCACTCCGCCGCCAGCACCAGGGCCACCAGCTGGCAGGGCTTCCGAGTCAGCGTGCCGGCGAGCAACAACGGGTAATTGTGGTGATTCTGGATCGCAATGCCGGCCTCATCGGGTAACAGCCAGCTCTGCGCGAGCCGGGCGCCCAGGGTCGCGTGGTCGATACCGAATTCTTCCTGTTCGAGCGCCGTGACCGGCTGCCCATCATCGGGCTGCGGTGCTTTGAGAAATTTCGCGTAGCCGGGGAATTTGCCGATCATCAACGGAATGCCGCAGTCACGGAACAGCGCGAAGGTATAGGCTTCGTCGCGATCCTGGATGCCGAGCGGTCGTGCCAGTTGCGCAGCGATCCCGGCAATGCCCGAAGATGCCTGCCAGAAGTGGTCCATTGCGGCGTGGTTGCCAACGGGAAAGGACTGCCGCAGCAGCAGACCGGTGACAATCTCCACCGTATTGCGCAATCCCATCAGTTGCAGCGCCTGATTGACGGAGGTGGCTTTGGTGCGCAGCCCGAAGAAGGGCGAGTTGACCGTTTTCAACATGGCGCCTGCGAGACCCACATCGGTGCCGATCAGCTTCGAGGCCTTGTTGTAGTCCGGCTCATCCTGCCGGGTCTCATTGAGCAGTTTCGTCAGAATCGCCGGGCATGGAGGAATGCCGATTTCCTGCACGATCCTGTCGGCTTCCCGGTCGATATCGCGCATGGATTGATCCAACATGGTTTTCTGAAGCTTGCCGATCGCTCGCAATGTTCCAATCTAAGCGCAGTATCGGCTCTGAACAGCGCAATCTTGAGCGTCGCGCAAGCGTTGCCGTCAGGGGCACGGCATAATGGCAGCCACGTCGGCCCACGGTGCCGGCCTACGTGCGATACGTGGCGGGACCTTCTTGAGAAAGTCGCAGGGGAATAAATGACAAGCAGAGTTGAGAGATTTTTCGGCAGTCTGATCGTGCTTCTTGCGGTTGTTGTCGCCGGCTGCGCTTCAACCCAGCCGGCGCCGGAATTCGCGGTCGAGAAAGACATCAGCCGGATGATTAATCTGCGTGACGGCACCACTTGTCTTGAGCCTGCCGGGCTGGCCGAGTCCCGGCAGTCGCCCGGCGCTGTGCTGCTCGCGGAACTGCTCGAAACCCAAACCGGACTCGACGAATCCGTGGCCAGGGCCAAGGCGTTCAATCTCAAGCCCGACGAGGTCGAGGCGGTGTACTTCGATGCGTGCCGCGACTACTCGAATGCCACGATCAATAGGCCGGCATTCGAGAAGAACAGAAAGATCTACATCGAGTTGCGCCAGCATCTGGTTGCCAGGAGTGTCAGGCAATGGCTGGAGAAGAAGGACGGTCTGGCCGACCCTGGCAAACTCTGTCTGGTCATCCTCCCCGACACCGATCCCGAACAGCGCAGTTTCACGCGAGTCTTGCCGCTGCAATCCACGGTGCTCGATTGCGCGCAACTGGCAGGTGCCAGCGGGAGCGATGAAATCCTGCTTGGCTGCACCAAGGGAAAATGGGAAAACACCTGGGCCCGGAAACCGATATCGCTGTACCTGCGCGGGGCAAAATTGCGCGGCTTGTCCGGGAAAGATGCTTCCTACACACCGCTGCCCAATTGTGGCTGGACGTAAATGAGCAGGCATCAACGACAACGCGGAGGAAAGACATTATGAAATTTGTTCACAGGGTTTGCGAATTCCTGGTCTTGAGCGCCGCGCCCGGGGGCACTGGCGCGCAGGAATGCAGCGGCAGCATTACGGTCGATGAGGCGCTCAAAGCGGAAGACGCGCGCTTTCAGGCGCAGATGAGCGGCGATGGCGCGGCGATGAACAAGCTCTTTGGCGATGATCTGGTCTATGTACACTCCAGCCTGGTGGTCGATACCAAGCAGAGTTTCATCGCCTCAATCACCTCGGGCAACGTGAAGTATCGCAGCATGCAACGCGGCGAGAGCAAGGTGCGCACCTACGGCTGCATCGCCATTGTCAGCGGCGCGGCAAAATTCGAGGTGAACGTGAAAGGCGAGAACCGCACCCTCGATTTGCTCTACCACGCCATCTGGGCCAAGCGCGCCGCGGGCGCGCAGTTCGTGTCCTGGCAGGCGACAAAAAAAACCTAACCTTCGCCGGCAGCCAGCGGCGGGCAGGAACAAAACAGATTGCGGTCGCCCCAGACGTTGTCCACCCGGCTCACGGGCGACCAGTACTTGGTCTTGCGCAAACCTGGCAGCGGATAAGCCGCCTCCTCGCGCGTGTAGGCATGCGGCCAGTCGCTTTTGAGCAGGGCTTGCGCGGTGTGCGGAGCGCGCTTCAGGGGATTGTCGTCGCGCGGCCATGCGCCCGCTTCAACCTTGGCGATTTCGCCGCGAATGGCGATCATGGCCTCGCAAAACCGGTCCAGTTCTTCCAGCGATTCGCTCTCGGTGGGTTCGACCATCAGGGTACCGGCCACCGGAAAACTCAGCGTCGGGGCGTGAAAGCCATAATCGATCAGGCGTTTGGCGACATCTTCTGCGCTCACGCCGCTGCTGTCTTTCAATGGCCGCAGATCGAGAATGCACTCGTGCGCCACGCCACCGCCCGTGATGCCGGTGATGTTGCCGCTGAAGTGCAAGGCGTAGTGGCCAGACAGGCGCGCGGCAATGTAATTGGCCGACAGAATCGCGGTCTCGCTCGCCGCCTGCAATCCCGCCGCGCCCATCATGCGCATGTACATCCAACTGATGGGCAGCACAGCGGCGTTGCCCAAAGGGGCTGCGCAGACGGCCCCGATAGAGAGGTCTTGTGGCGCGGCGGACACCGCACCAATTTGTGCAGCGCTGTCCGATCCGGCGCTGCGGTGGGCCGGAAGAAACGGCACCAGGTCATCCACCACGCACACCGGCCCGACTCCGGGACCGCCGCCGCCATGCGGAATGCAGAAGGTCTTGTGCAGATTCAAGTGACTCACGTCGCCGCCGAATTCTCCCGGGGCCGCGATGCCAACCAGGGCATTGAGATTCGCACCATCGATATAAACGCGCCCGCCATGGCTGCGCACCAGCGCGCATAGCTCTTTTACTTGCGTGTCGAACACGCCATAGGTCGAAGGATAAGTCATCATCACCGCGGCCAGCCGCGCGCTGTGCTGTTCGCATTTGGCCCTCAGATCGGCGAGATCGACATTGCCGCGCGCATCGCATCGGGTTACCACGACCTCCATGCCCGCCATCTGCGCGCTGGCCGGGTTGGTGCCGTGCGCCGATTCCGGAATCAGGCAGACATTGCGCTGCGTGTCCCCGCGCGCCTCGTGCCAGGCCTTGATCATCAGCAGGCCGGCATATTCACCCTGGGAACCGGCGTTGGGTTGCAGGCTCACGCCGCGGTAGCCGGTGGCCTCGCACAGCCAGGCTTCGAGCTGCTTGCGCAGCATCGCGTATCCGGCCAGTTGGCTGCGGGGCGCGAACGGGTGCAGATTGGCAAACTCCGGCCAGGTGACGGGCAGCATCTCGACCGCGGCGTTCAGCTTCATGGTGCAGGAGCCCAGTGGAATCATGCTGCGGTCGAGCGCCAGATCCTTGTCCGCCAGGCCGCGCAGGTAGCGCATCATCGCGGTCTCGCTGCGGTGGCGATGAAACACGGGATGGGTGAGGAAGGCGCTCCTGCGTGCAAGCGCGGGCGGGATGAGCGAAACCGCGTCTTGCGCCAGTGCATCGAAACCGGGCAGGCGCTGTTTGCCGGCGAACACGGCCCACAGTGCGGCGACGTCCTCGCGCGTGGTCGTTTCATCCAGCGTGATGCCGAGGCTGGATTCGGAAGCAAGGCGCAGGTTGTAGCCCGCTTCGCGCGCGCCGCGCAGCAGCGCTTCGGTGTTTGCGCCGGTGTGGATTTCCAGTGTGTCAAAGGCGCTGTCGCGCTTAGGCGCGCAATCGATCTGGCGCGCAGGCGCGCAACCGAGCTGGCGCAGACCCGCCGCCAGCACCGCCGTGTGCGCCGCCACGCGCGCCGCGATACGCTTCAAACCCTCGGGGCCGTGGTAGACCGCATACATGCTCGCCACCACGGCGGGCAGTACCTGCGCGGTGCAGATGTTGCTGGTCGCTTTCTCGCGGCGGATGTGCTGCTCGCGCGTTTGCAGGGCCAGCCGGTAGGCCGGCGCGCCCTGCGCGTCCACGCTCACGCCCACCAGCCGGCCCGGCAGCGAGCGCTTGAATTCATCGCGCGTGGCCAGATACGCCGCGTGCGGCCCGCCGTTGCCCATCGGCATGCCAAAGCGCTGCGTGTTGCCGGCCACGATGTCGGCGCCTGATTCTCCCGGCGAGGTAATCAGTGTCAGTGCCAGCAAATCAGCGGCGACGATAACAAGCCCGCCGCGCGCATGCACCGCGTCGCAGACCGGTTTCAGATCGCGCAGCTCGCCGTTCACACCGGGATATTGCAGCAGCACCGCGAACGCGCCCGCGTCTGCCGCCGCTTCAACTGCGCCGGTGCGCACCGTGATGCCCAGCGGCCGGGCGCGGGTCTGCACCACTTCCAAAGTTTGCGGCAGCACGTCATCAGCAACATAAAAAGTGGTCGATTGGCTCTGACCCACGCGCAACGCCAGCGTCATAGCCTCGGCCACCGCCGTGGCCTCGTCGAGCATGGATGCACCGGCGATGGTCATGCCGGTCAGATCGCACACCATGGTCTGAAAATTAACCAGCGCTTCCAGACGGCCCTGGGAAATCTCCGCCTGATAGGGCGTATACGCGGTGTACCAGGCCGGATTTTCCAGCACGTTGCGCAGAATGACGGCGGGCGTGTGCGTGCCGTGATAGCCTTGGCCAATGCAGCTTTTGAGCACCGTGTTGCGCGTGGCAATGCTTTTCAGTTCAGCCAGCGCTTGCGCTTCGGATAATGCCGCAGGCAGGTTCATCGGCCGGCTGCGCACGATGTCGCGCGGCACCAGGGCTTCGATCAGCGCTTGTTTCGATGTTGCGCCGATGACCTGGAGCATGCATTGTTCGCTCTGTGCATCGATGCCGATGTGGCGGGCGATGAACTCGCTCGATTGCGAAGTGGCGGGTGAATTGGACATAATCAATCGCACTCAGGCGTTTTTCACCAGAGCGTCGTAGGCGGGGCCCTCCAGAAGCTGGTCGAATTCACCGGCGTCAGAAGCCTTGATCTTGAAGAACCAGCCGCGGCCGGTCGGGTCGTTATTGGCCAGCGCCGGATCGTCGCGCAGCGCTTCGTTCACTTCGATGATTTCTCCGCTCACCGGCATATACAGATCCGCCGCCGCCTTGACCGATTCGATCACCCCGGCGACCTCGCCCTTCTTGAAGCGGCGTCCCGCCGCCGGCAGATCGACGAATACCACATCGCCAAGGGCTTCCTGAGCGTGCTGCGTGATACCGACGATGGCGGCCTTGGGGTTAGCGGTGTCGATCCACTCATGGTCGGATGTGTACTTGATGGTCATGGCTGCTCCTGGGTTGGATTATTTTTTCCGGTTATGGTTACAGCGCTTGCGGGCCGCGTACATAGCGATGCGGTACGAAGGGCAGGGTGATCACCCGCATGGGCAGGATGCGTTCGCGCACCTGCGCATTCACCTCGCGCTCCGGCAGCGCGTGCGAGGTTGCGATATGCGAGGCGGCGATATAAGCCATCGCGATCGGACGATTGAGCGTGGGCGAGAGCGTGCCGCTGGTCACCTGACCGAGCTTGTTGCCGGATGCATCGACAATCGGTGCGCCTTCGCGCACCGGCACACGCTCCAGGCCGATCAGTCCAACGCGCCGGGTGTTTGGGCCATGGGCCAACTGTGCGTCCATCACATCCGCACCCGGGTAGCCGCCCGCGCGCGCACCGCCGGCGCGGCGCACTTTCGGGATGGCCCAGGCCAGGCCCGCTTCCACCGGAGTGGTTGCTTGCGAAATGTCGTGTCCGTACAAACACAGTCCGGCTTCGAGACGCAGCGTATCGCGCGCGCCCAGGCCGGCTGGTTTTACGGCGTCCTGCGCGAGCAGGGCGCGCGCCAGCGTCTCGGCTTGCGCCGAGGGTACGGAAATCTCGAAACCGTCTTCCCCGGTGTAGCCGGAGCGTGTGACAAAACAGTCGGCATCCGAGAGCGTGGCACGCATCCCGGTCATGAAGTGCAGTTGGGACAGCGTCGGGTTAAGCCGCGCCAGGGACGTGATGGCTTGTGGTCCCTGCAAAGCCAGCAGCGCGCGTTCCGGCAAAGCCTGTACGGTGCAGCGCCCGCCGATAGTTTTCAGCAAGTGTTGCAAGTCAGCGTCCTTGCAGGCGGCGTTGACGATGAGCAGCAAATCATCCTCGCGCCGCGTAATCATCAGGTCGTCGAGAATCCCGCCGCTCGCTTTGGTGAAGAAGCTGTAGCGCTGCCTGCCCACGGTCAGGTTCACCACATCCGCCGGCACCAGGGACTCCAGCGCGGCCGCCGCTTCTTTTCCGCTGAGTCGCACCTGCCCCATATGCGACACATCGAACAGCGCCGCCGCGTCGCGGCAATGCCGGTGTTCGGCGAGAATTCCCGCTGGATAGCTCACTGGCATCTCGTAACCCGCGAACACCACCATCTTTGCGCCCAGCTCAAGGTGCAAAGCGTGCAATGGTGTTTTCTGCATAGCGGTTGCGGACATGGTGCGGCGTTTCTTGGGCCTGAGGCGAGGGCAAAAATTAAACCAATGCGGCCGCGCCGCACCGGGCTGCCCTCGACTGTCCGCTTTACCTGAGAGATTGGCAGCCCGTCATCCACTACGGGCCGCTTGCCCCTTCGGTGGACCCGCCAGCTGCGGGCCTCTCTCCAGCGAGGTACGCTTCAACGCGAAGCGTTTGCCAGTCCTTCTGCCTGAGCGTTCGCGCCCACCAACAGGCCCTGCGCCTTCGGCGGCTTCACCCGACTTATCGTTACCGACTGTGAAGCTCTCTCCTGACAGCATCCAGTGTAGCAGGATGTCCGGCGAATCCGGTTTGATGCAACGCAAGCCCATGGTCTTGCTGCAGCCTTTGTCATTTTCCGCCAACTGCGGCGGGATTTTTTCTCGCTCAGCGGGTAAGATCGAAAGCGAGACACGCGGGTTTGCAGGCACGGATTTGCAGGTAACGGCGGAGTGAGTCAGTGGAGAAATCGTTCAAAAAAGAAATTGAATTGTTGCGCCTGGGCGAAGGCCAGATCTTTCACGGCGAAGGCATCCTCGCGATAACCAAGGCCTTGCTACAGTCCGGCGTGGCCTACGTCGGCGGCTATCAGGGCGCGCCGGTGTCGCATCTCATCGATGTCATGGTGCAGGCCGAGGAGTACCTCGATACCCTCGGCGTGCATGTCGAGGCTTGTTCCAATGAGGCATCCGCCGCCGCCATGCTGGGCGCGTCGATTCATTATCCGCTGCGCGGTGCGGTGACCTGGAAGTCCATTGTCGGCACCAATGTCGCGGCCGACGCCTTGTCGAATCTGTCCTCGCCGGGCGTGACCGGTGGTGCGCTGATCGTGGTCGGAGAAGACTATGGCGAAGGTGCCAGCGTCATCCAGGAGCGCACCCATGCGTATGCGCTCAAGTCTTCCATGCTGATGCTCGACCCGCGGCCTGAACTGTCCAACATGGTGCGCATGGTGGAGGAGGGGTTTCGCCTTTCTGAAGCCTCGAACATGCCGGCGCTCATGGAGTTGCGCATCCGCACCTGCCATGTGCGCGGCCGCTTCGTGTGCAGGGACAATATCGCGCCGGCCATCTCGACGCGGCACCTGATGGAGGAACCGGCGCAGTTCGACTACGCGCGGCTCGCGCATCCGCCGGTGACATTCCGCCACGAAAAGCTCAAGGTCGAAGCGCGCATTCCGGCGGCGCGGCGCCAGATCGCCGCGCGGAAACTGAATGAATGGTTTTCCGGCAGGCGCGAGGATCTGGGCTTCATCGTGCAGGGCGGCTTGTACAACTCGCTGGTGCGCGCCTTGCAGCAGTTTGGTCTGGCCGATGCGTTCGGTGTCTGCGAGTTGCCGATCCTGGTGCTCAATGTCACTTTTCCGCTGGTGCCGGAGGAGATTTCGCGCTTTTGTTCAGGCAAGCGTGCGGTGCTGATCGTTGAAGAAGGCACACCGGAATACATTGAGCAGGAGATTCTCGCCTCCCTGCGCCGGCTGGATCTGAATACGCCCATCCACGGCAAGGATCTGCTCATGGCTGCCGGCGAATACACCGTCGAGGTCATGGCCGGCGGCGTGGAACAATTCATCGAGCGCTATCTGCCCGGCGGCGCAGCGCAATCCGGCAAGTCCTGGCTGCGTGGCAATAACCAACGCCGTCAGGATATTGCGAAGCAGCTTCCAGCGCCGCTGCCGGCGCGTCCGCCGCAGTTCTGCGTCGGTTGCCCGGAGCGGCCGGTATTCGCCGCGCTGAAATTATCCCAGCGCGATGTCGGTCCGACGCACATCGCGGGCGACATCGGCTGCCATTCCTTCGCCACCTTCGAGCCGTTTTCCTTCGGCCACTCCATTCTCGGTTACGGCATGAGTCTCGCCAGCCGCGCCGGTGTTTCGCCGATGATGAAGCGGCGCGTGCTTTCGGTCATGGGCGACGGCGGTTTCTGGCACAACGGCCTGCTGACCGGTGTGCAGTCGGCATTGTTCAATGGCGACGATGCCGTGCTGGTGATTTTCAAGAACGGCTATACCTCGGCCACCGGCACGCAAGAGCTGATCTCGACACCGGACGAGAACGATAAAGTTGCGGCGAAAGACAAACAGCAAAGCCTGGTGCATCGCAATCTTGTCATTGAGAAAACACTCCAGGGCATGGGTGTGAAGTGGATGCGCACCGTGCATACCTATGATGTCGAAAAAATGCGCAGGACTTTCGACGAAGCCTTCATCACCGGATTCAATGGCCTGAAAGTGATCATTGCCGAAGGCGAATGCCAGCTCGAACGCCAGCGACGCATTCGCCCCTGGATCGCGGGCCTGCTGAAAGCGGGCAAGCGCGTGGTGCGGGTGAAGTACGGCGTCGATGAAGATGTCTGCACCGGCGATCATGCCTGCATCAGGCTGTCCGGTTGTCCGACGCTGACGCTCAAGGACAGCCCCGATCCGCTGCGTGTCGACCCGGTCGCCACGGTCATCGATGGCTGCGTGGGCTGCGGCTTGTGCGGCGAGAACGCGCACGCGGCCACGCTGTGCCCGTCGTTCTACCGTGCCGAAATCATCCGCAATCCGCGCCTGCACGAGCGTGTGATCGACGCCGTGCGCGGCTCGCTGATCCGCTGGCTGCAAACGCCATGATGGAAAATCAGCGTCCGATTTCGCTTCTCGTCTGCGCCCTTGGCGGCGAGGGCGGCGGCGTGTTGGCCGAATGGCTGGTGGATGCCGCCACGCGCGCAGGCTACAGCGCGCAAAGCACCTCGATCCCGGGCGTGGCGCAACGCACCGGTTCGACGACTTATTATTTTGAAATCTTTCCTGTGCCGCTCGCGCAACTGGGCGCGCGCAAACCGGTGTTCAGCCTGTATCCGGTGCCCGGTGCGCTCGATGTGCTGGTGTCTTCCGAACTGCTGGAAACCGTGCGCCAGATCGGTAACGGCATGAGCGCGCCGGATCGCACGCTGGTGATCAGTTCCAGTTCACGCACGCTCACCACCGCCGAGAAACTGCAACCGGCTGACGGACGAGCATCGTCCGAAGAATTGCTCAAGCTCGTGCATCAATACAGCAGCAGCGCCCGCGTTTTCGACATGGCCGCGCTGGCCGCTGAAACAGGCACGGTGTTAAGCGCGGTGTTGTTCGGCGCGATTGCCGGAAGCGCAAAGCTGCCGCTTTCACGCGAAGCCTGCGAAAAAACCATCGCCCAATCCGGACGCGGCATCGAGGCCAGCCTGCGCGGCTTCGCGCGCGCATTTGATATCGTGGCCACGCCGCCGGTGGCCGATGTGTCATCGCCGACGAAGCCGGCGGTGCCTGCCACCCCGCTGCCCGCCCATCTGGCGCATGAGTTCCCGGCACAGGCGCACGCCATGCTCGCCGCGGGCCATGCGCGCATGCTGGAATACCAGGGCCGCGACTATGCTGATATTTACACCCGGCGCCTGCGTCGCGTGCTCGAAGCGGAAAAAGCGTCGGACCCATCCGCTGAGCACGGTTTTGCCACCACCAGCGAGAGCGCCCGCTATCTCGCGCTGTGGATGGCGTTCGATGACATCGTACGCGTGGCCGATCTGAAATGCCGCGCCAGCCGCCTGGCGCGCGTGCGCAGAGAAGTCAAGGCAACGGATGCAGAGCTGCTGCGCCTCTACGATCACTTCAAACCCGGTGTGCCGGAACTGGCCGCGCTGTTGCCGCATACTCTGGGGCGCGCAATGGTCGCCTGGGACAGACGCCGCCAGCAACGCGGCAAGTCGCCGCTGGCGCTGCCGCTCAAGATCGGCATGCATACCGTGTCGGGATTTCTCGCGTTGCGGGTTCTGGCCGGTCTGAGGTGGCTGCGCAAGCGCGGCAGCCGCTTCGCGCAGGAGCAGGCCATGATCGAACGCTGGCTCGCGGCCCTTGAACGCGGCACAACCGGGCACTGGCAGCTCGGGCACGAAATCGCGCTCTGCGGGCGTCTCATTAAAGGCTACGGCAGCACCAACGAGCGCGGCAAGGAGAACCTGCTGCACGTACTCGATCATCTGGCGTCCGGCGGAGAATGGAGCGGACCGCTGGCTCGGGCCGAGGCGATCCGCTCCGCGCGCGTGGCGGCGCTTGCCGACGATGCTGGCAAGGAACTGGACAAGACACTGGTAGAGCACGGTGCCGCGCCCCTGCCGGTGAAAGCGCAGCCGATCCGGTGGGTAAGAAAGTCGCGTGGCACGCAGGCGTGAAACTGCCGCGCGTTGACAATCGCCACCGCTGGACTAAACTGGCCCGGCACGAGCGACCACGAAGATGATCGCCAGGATGAATTCTTGAGAGGAGAGGTTATGAAGACCGTTCAGCAACTCCTGGACTCGAAGCGCTACAGACTGGTTTCCGTTCCCTCGGGAACCAGCGTTCTGGAGGCGCTCAAAGTCATGGCCGACAAAGATATCGGCTCCGTCATAGTGCTTGACGACGAGCATCTGGCCGGCATTTTTTCCGAGCGTGACTATGCACGAAAAGTCATTCTGCAAGGCAAGGCTTCAAAGGACACCCTGGTGCGCGAGATCATGACGGTAAAGGTCGTTTGCGTCAGTCCGCATCAAACCATTGAAGATTGCATGGGTCTGATGACGGACAAGCATATTCGCCATCTGCCTGTGCTGGAGCACAAGAAGGTGATCGGCGTGATTTCCATCGGCGATGTGGTCAAAGAGATGCTCTCCGAGAAAGAGTTCGTCATTAAACAACTGGAAAGTTATATTCACAATTGAGGGCTTCCGCCGCTTTCTTTAAGCCTCCGCCGCGTCGGGATCATGCTCATGAGCATCGGCGGGCGCAGTGCCTCGCGATGCCATGCCTCCCGCTGTCATTGGACCGATGGCCCCTCATGATGCTGCGCATTCTTGTCCTGACGGCGTTGGTTTTCGCGCTGTCAGGCTGCAAGACCCAGAGCACCCTGACGGCTGGAGCCACCGGTTGCGGCACGCTGGGAGTCGATATCGTCAAGAGCCGTTATTCGCGGTCGGGTTCCACCACGGCCTGGTGCGCAAAATGCGAGAACAAGTTGTTCCACTGCGTGTCCAATCCCGGACGCAAGCGTGTGGTGTGCCAGGAGGCGGCGCCGGAAATCTGCGATTGACCGCAGGTAAACATTTCCGTACACGGTAATCGCCGATGCGACAAAAAAGTACCGTTGTCCGCTGGCTGGCGTTTTGCCTGCTGCTCTGTGCCGGGACCGTTGCGGCCGAGAATTCAAGAGCCCTGCTGTGGGAGGCGCGTTCCGGCGCCAAAACGGTTTATCTATTTGGCACCATCCACGTTGGCCGCGCCGACTTTTATCCTTTGGCCAGCAATGTCGAAGAGGCGTTCCGCGCTTCCAGCGCGGTCGCTCTGGAAGTGGATTTTTCCGATGAAAAAGCCATTCCGAGTTCGATGCAGATTGGCATGCTTCCCCGGGGCCGCACACTGGAACAGGAGTTGTCCGCGGACCTGACCGCGCAGCTTCGGCGCATCCTTGCGGCGGGCAGTCTGCCGATGGAGAGTTTTCGCCCGCTCAAGCCTTTCATGGTGATGCTCGCGCTGGTGTCGATGGAATACGCCAAGCTCGGCTATTTTCCCGAGTTCGGATTGGACCGGCATTTTGCCGAGCGCGCCCGGCTGGAGGCAAAACCGGTCATCGGTTTGGAGAGCGTCGAAGGACAATTGCGCATGATGGACAGCTTGTCCAGGTCTTTGCAGCAGGCCATGCTGAAATTGACTCTGGACGACATGGCGGCGGGAAAAGTCGCACCCGTGGCGGATCGCCTCATTTCCGCCTGGCGCCGGGGTGATGCCCAGGCCGTGCATGAGTTGTTGATTTCGGAGTCCAGACGTTTGCCGGCGGCGCTGGAGCTTGAGTTTCGGGATAAATTCCTGACGGCAAGAAACCGCGTCATGCTGGCCGGTGTCGAGAAAGCGCTCAATGGAACTGACACACTGTTCGTGGCGGTGGGCGCGCTGCACCTGATCGGACCCGACAGTCTGACAGTCTTGATGGAGAAGAAGGGTTTTTCGCTCAAGCGACTTTGATCGGCCTGCGCCGGCGGATTCGACATCCCCGAGTGCCAATGGATTGCGGGCCGGCTTCTATGGTTTGCGCCAGCGCAGCGCGGCGCCACCGCCCACTCCGGCCATGGCCGCCATGATCCAGAGCATTGCAGCGGCACCCAGCACGGAGCCAAAGGCGCCGAACATCAGCGGCAGCACGACATGACTGCTGTTCATGATCGTCGTGCGCAGGCCGAGCGCTTCCCCGACCCGGCCTTCCGGCGAGCGTGCATGCAACAGCGACATAACATTGGGCTGTGCGGACCCTAATCCGCAGCCGAGCAGGAATGCGACCATCATCAGTGGCGGCAGCGATGAAAACAGCGGAAAGAGCGCGAATCCAAGGCAGGTATTGAACAGCGTATAGGTCAGCACCTGCCATTCGCTGAAGTGACGCGACAGCCACGGCATGGCGAGACGGACACTGAAAGTCGCAGCGGAGAAAGCACCGAGCACGAAGCCGATCTGGGAAGCGGATAAACCGGCATGGGTACCATGCACCGGCACCACGAAAGTCATCAAATCCCAGGACATCGAGATCAACCCGGTGGTGATGAGTACACGCCGCAGTTCGGTGTGCCTGAACAGTTCGAATGGGTGCATGGGCTGTGGTGCGCCACCCGGACTCTTCCGTGCAGGCAGCAGGCTGCGGTTAAACCACAGCAGAACCAGCGCCAGCAGCACCACAACGACGAACGCCGCGAATGTCGCGCGATGACCGAAGGCATCGATCAGCAATCCGCACGTTACCGGCCCGGTGAATCCGGCGATTGATGCGCCCAGCGCCAGCCAGGAGAACGCCGCGGCACGATGCAGCGGATCCGCGCGATCGCCGACCACTTTCTGAATGGCCATGTTGCACAAGGTGGAGCCGGTGCCGATGAGTGCGGCGGCGGCCAGCAGCGGGGCGACACCATTGGTCGCGTAAGCAAACAGCACGGGCAGCAACATGCCCGCCAGCATCAGCACCATGCCAACCAGCGTCGGCCGCCAAGGCCCGACCGCGTCCAGCCAGCGGCCCGCGCGCACCGCAATCAACATCGGCACCAATGCGAACAGCGCCATCATTACACCGACGGTGAAGGTCGAGGCCTGGTTCGTCAGCGCGTACAGAGCACCGGTCATGCGCGCGGCGACAAATGCCATGTGCGTGAGCACCATGATGGCGATGATGCGTGCGAGAATCATCGGGTATGGATCCTCAGGGGACGCGCGCGCTCGCTCAACAACTCGTCTGCCATGTCAACTTATTGAGGGTTCCAGTGTCGCCCAGGACGCAATCGATCCGGTTCTTGTCGGAACCGCCTTTCCTGGGTGCGGGAAATCCATAAACGGTGTGGAGCTTCACCGCCTCTCCCATTTTTCCAACCTGCCGGGTGTGGATCAGCAACTCGTCGATGGCAATTTTGCTTCCTTGTGATTTCCGGCGGAGGTTGGTTCTTTTGAGCCCAAAATCGCTGACTGTTGCTCTCTTCCTCACACGCCACGGTGAATTTCAGAGCGGCCGCACGCGCCACATTCTGGAGATTGCCGGGGTAAGGGGAATCAGGCGTCCGAATGTCAGTATTGATGAAACGCGCAACGACCACCCAGGACAAAAAGAATCGCCAGGAAAGCAAAACGCATTGACGCCTTCTGCGTGTTTGCTTCGCGACCAAGGAGCATGTATCGGTTTTCCTGCGGGCATTGGCAATGTATCCTCCGCCTGCGGGTGGGTCAACCGGGTGCGAATCCGGGCGAGCGCTGCCGGATCAGTAAATGCCGGCAGCTTCGCACGCTTGATCCGGACTTCCGGGCGATTCTCACGGCCAAGGTCGGCGACGCCGGTCGTCAGACCAGCTTCACAACCTGCTTGCCGAAGTTCTCGCCCTTCAGCATGCCGATGAACGCCTTGGGTGCGTTTTCGATGCCGTGTGCCACGCTTTCGCGATACTTTAGCTTGCCCTCCTTGTACCATTGACCCAGTTCGGCAAGCGCCGGCGGGAACCGGTTCAAGTGATCGGAGACGATAAAGCCTTGCAGGCGCACACGGTCGACAAGTAGCGAGCGCACGTTTTTCAAACCAGTCTTTTCAACTTCGTTGTATTGCGAAATCAGGCCGCACAATGCAATGCGTGCAAACGGGTTGAGCAGCCGCAAAATCGTGTCGAGAATCTCGCCGCCGACGTTATCGAAGTAGACGTCGACGCCGTGCGGGCAGGCCACGGCGAGTTGTCCGTGCAGGTCGCCGCTTCGGTAGTCTATGCAGGCATCGAAGCCCAGCTCGCGCGTGACGTACTCGCACTTGGCCGTGCCGCCGGCGATGCCAACGACGCGGCAACCCTTAATTTTCGCGATCTGGCCGGCGACGCTGCCAACCGCGCCGCTCGCAGCGGACACGATCACCGTCTCGCCTGCCTTGGGAATGCCGATGTCGAGCAAGCCGACCCATGCGGTAACTCCAGGCTTACCCACCACGCCAAGTGCAGCCGACAAGGGCGCCAGCGCCGGGTCCACCTGGCGCACAGCATCTTGCCGTCGCTCAGCCCGTAGAGCTGCCAGCCCGCCATGCCGGTGACGGTGTCGCCTGGACGATAGCCGGGGTGCCGAGACTCGATGACCTCGCTCACGGTGCCGCCGACCATCACGGCGCCGATTTCCACCGGCGGCGCGTACGACTTGGCGTCGTCCATGCGCAGCCGCATGTACGGATCGAGCGACAGATAGAGATTTTTCAGCAGAACTTGCCCCTCGCCCGGATTGGGAATCCCGGTTCGAACGACGTTGAAATCGGTCTCGCGCACCCAACCCGAGGGTCGACGTGCGAGGCATATCTGGATGTTGCTGGCGTTCATGATGTGATCGTGTTTAGAGGTGTTTTGTTGGCGCCTGACCAGGCGGGTTCGAGGGGACTGAGCTTCAGTTTGCGGCCACGCCAGCCCCCGCCTGCGCGTGCTTGACCCACGACAACGCGTTCCTTCAGAAAGAAAATCGGAGAGCGGGTGAGATCGATAAATTTTTTCTCTTCTTACAGCATCACCCGACCCGCGTTTCGTGTTTCTGGTGTGGCCCTTATCGCCAACATTTTTCCACACTTTCCCACGTCAATTGGGCCACCCCATCATAGGCCTCCGGGACGTCCGGGTGTGCTATTACCCCAGTGGCGTAACACCAGTTCCTTGAACTCCACCGTGTACTGCTGCTTCGGTATCTTCAACGGTATTTCCCCTTTCAGGTCGTCGAGGTTAAACCACTACGCCTGGAAGACGAAATTTCGGGGGAAGCTCATTACGCCCGCATTGGCCAGCGCCGTCGCACAACCTCTGCCGAGTCCGCGGCTGGAAGCACAAACGATTGCTTTGCGACCTTTGATACCCCAATCCATGGCTCCTCCCAAAGCGAATCACGATTGACCGCGAGGCAAAAGGCCAGCGCAATATTCCAGAAGAGCACCTGCCTTGTAGCCACGAACGCAGCATGATTCCGTGTTCAAGTTTTATGAATTTGGCTATTTACATTAGACTCATCATATAATTTACACGAAACATAAGAACGCTGCCTATAACGACCGCACCGCCCCAGGAGAAAAAATGAGTCAACCCGTATGCCTTGTCTCTGGCGCTGGCGACGGCACCGGCGCCGCCATTGCACGCCGCTTTGCTTCAGGAGACTATCGCGCACCGAGTCATTCATGTGGCTTACATTACGATAGACGCCGCCATCGACACACCTTGGACACGCCCGCATCTGTATCCGAATAAGCCGGACGAGTTCTTTGCGAAGCCCTCCGCCATCGCCGATACCGTCTACCATGTCGCCCATCAGGATCGTTCGGCATGGACCTTCAATGTCGACGTTCGCCCCTACCAGGAGAATTGGTAGCCTCGTCTCTCAAGATTCTATGGATTTTGGAAAAATCACCATGCCTGTAATTCGTATCGAAGTGCCCGAAGGAACTGCGCAAGAGACCAAGCAGCGCATCCGCGAGGGCGTCAAACAAGCTGTCCTCGACACGCTCGCGCCTAAAGAAACAAAGTATGACTATGTGGCGGTCAGGGAGGTTTGCGCTGAGATTGGCGATGGCGTGCCGCTGGTGACTGTTGATCTAAGGCCGGGCAGGGGTGCGGATCGCAAAAAAGCCCTGGTCGATGCAATTGCCGCACTATTGAAGATCGAACTGAATGTTGAAGCCAAGGACATTTATGTTCTGTTCAGGGAAACTTCCGCGGAGAACCACTACGCCGGCGGTGAACCGCTCGCAGTCTGGTCACCGGCAAGCAAGCTCGTCGGTTGAACAAATTGGCCGCCTCTAATCAATCCATCTAAACCTTTTACTTGGAGCGTTAATATGAAAATTGTCGCTATCGCCACCCGCAAGCAAGACGCCAAGCCCGAAGACTTTGCGCCACACTTAGACGCCGAGGTTAACGTCGCACTGACTTTTTACCGAGACGAATTCGTTCGCGAGATCTATAGCCGCACGGACGGCAAAGGCGCCGTCATCGTATTCGAATGCAGCGATGTCGCCCATGCCGAACGACTATTCGCTCAGCTACCGCTGTTCAAAGCCGGTTTGCTGAGCGCGGAGTTCTATGGCGTCAAACCCTACCGCGGCATTGTCCAGCACGTGAAATAGCGTATTCCATGGATCGCTTTTATCCGGGACGGTCGATCACCTGATGCGAAAATCCAGAATAGAGACAGCCCAGACCCGAGACCGAATCGTCTCCGGCGCCAGCGCCTTGCTTCGTGAGCGGGGACTGACCAATGTCAGCGTTGCACAACTGATGTCCAACGCGGGCATGACCCATGGGGGGTTCTATGCCCACTTTGGGTCGCGCGAACATTTGGTGGCCGAGGCGATACGGTTCGCTCTGGCGCAGGCGGCTCAGCGTATTTACGTGTGTGCACTCAAGGACGGCAGGCGTCCCGGATATTCCCGGCTTATCGAACGCTATCTTTCACCCGCGCATCGAGACAATCCGCAAAGCGGCTGTGCGCTGGCATCACTCGGCTCTGAAGTTGCGCGCGAGAGCGAAGAGGCACGTTCGATCTTCTCTGAAGGGTTTGAGGCACTGATCGCATTGCTGGCGAAGCTTTCTCCCGAGCGCACACCTAAGGCGCGTCGCACCCACGTTCTGTGTGTGATTAGCGCACTCACAGGCGCATTGGTGCTGGCGCGCGCGGTGAACGATCCCAAAGCGTCTGAAGAGATACTGCTTGCCGTCAAAGCATCGAGGCTTGCGGACGAAAAACGCCGCGCGGACAACCGGCGCGATGACTGATCGAAGGACTGGCCATAACCAACAAACTGCCGGTGGTACGTCAATGGCATGATTGACGAGATCACGCTGGGCGAGGCGATCGCCAAGGCCCGGGCTCTGATGGACGGCCAGATGCGCGGCGGCGTCGTCGTGAAAATCGTCTAACCTCAAAGAGAGAGCTCCCATGGAAATCCGCGACAAGATTGCCATCATCACCGGCGCTGCCAGCGGCATTGGCGCCAGCTTGGCTGAACGCTTCGCCACCGAGGGCGCTCGCGGTATCGTGGTGGCCGACATCAATCTGGCGCAAGCCGAATCCGTGACCAGGAAGATCAATGCATCAGGCGGTGAATGCGCCATGGCGCAGCGCTGTGACGTGAGCGTGGAGGCCGACATCCAGGAACTGGTCGCGGCCACCCGTGCGCGTTTTGGCCGGGTGGACATCTACCTGTCCAATGCCGGCATCCTCGGAGCCAGGGGCGGCTTCGAGATCGACGATCCGCTTTGGGACAAGATGTGGCAGATCCACGGCATGGCGCATGTCTGGGCAGCGCGCGCGGTGGTGCCGGAGATGGTGGCGCGAGGCGAAGGCTACTTCGTCGTCACCGCGTCGGCAGCGGGTCTGCTGACCATTGTAGAATCCGCGCCTTATGCTGTTACCAAGCATGCGGCGCTCGCCTTTGCGGAGTGGTTGCGCGTGGCCTACGGCCGTCGTGGCTTGAGGGTGTCGTGCCTGTGCCCGCAGGCAGTGCAAAGCGGCATGACTTCGAGTGGCGGCGGCTCCGCGGCAGTCGACGGCATGCTGATGCCTGCGCAGGTCGCCGCCGATGTGGTGGCGGCGATGCGCGACGAGACCTTTCTGGTGCTGCCGCACCCCGAGGTGCTCGACTATTTCCGCCGCAAGGGGCAGGACTACGACCGATGGCTCGGCGGCATGCAGAAAATCTACGCCAGACAGGTTCTGGGCCAGTGAACGCAAACCGGCACTGATCTTGATATCAACCAGCAATCCAACTTGGAAAAGGATGAAGCAGTGAATAAAGACAAGACAACGGGAATCACGCTCACGCTTGAAAGTGTAAAAGTCAGGGCAGTGTCGGTGCCGCTTCGCAGGCCAATAGTCGCGAAGGTTGGGCATTTTACCCACTGGCCGCTGATCTTGATCGACCTGCGTACGCGCGAGGGTGTGATCGGCCGCAGTCTTCTTGAGCCGTATGTGCAAAAATCGTGCGTGGCGATCGCCAGCGTTATCCAGAACATTGCGGAACTTTTCAAGGGCAAGCCACTGGCCCCGATCGACGTCTATGGTGACGCAATGAAAACGCTGCATCTGAATGGCCGGGAGGGAATGACTTTGATCGCGCTGTCCGGGCTGGACATGGCGATCTGGGACGCCCTTGCGCATGCCGCCGGCCTGCCGCTGGTGAGTCTGCTGGGTGGAAGTCCCGGCCCCATTCGCGCGTATAACACCAATGGTTTGTGGTTGAGTCCTCTCAAGACGCTCGCCAAAGAGGCGAAGTCGCTGGTCGCCGATGGCGGATTCAAGGCCCTGAAAATGCGTCTCGGGCGCCCGAAGCTGCACGAAGACATCAACGCCATTCGCATCATTCGCGATGCGGTGGGCGATGACGTCTTGCTGATGACCGACTTCAACCAGGGCATGTCATTCAGCGAAGCGCTGCAACGCATGCATGCGCTTGACGATCAGGGACTGTATTGGTTTGAAGAGCCGATCGTGTACGACAACATCGACGGCTACGCGCAGATCACGCGCGAGATCAAGACCCCCATTCAGATCGGCGAGAACATCTACGGGCCGCGCGAGTTCTATAAAGCGGTAAAGGCCGGTGCGGCCGATCTCTACATGCCGGATCTGATGCGCATCGGCGGCGTCACCGGCTGGATGCGATCGGCGGCGATTGCCGGTGCGGCCGGGTTGCCACTGTCCAGTCACCTGTATCCGGTGGTCTCGGCGCAATTGCTGCGCGTCAGCGAAACGGCCGACTGGCTGGAGTGGAGCGACTGGGCTCAGCCGGTTCTGGCGGAGCCCTTCCAGGCGAAAGACGGCTTTGCGCACGTATCGAACGCGCCGGGGAACGGGCTGGCCTGGAACGAAGGGGCAATTAAGAAATTGGCCATCTGACGCAGTTGGCGCGGGCGACGAACGCGTTGCCCGTCCCTGTGCCAATTGTTCAAGCAGGGCAAAATTGTGCAGCTCGCACCGACGCTGTTCATGGCGGGAGTCTCCGAGAAGACATTGAGGCCATGAAGGTCCGTTCCCTTTGGCTGGATGACCTTCAAGCCGGGCAAGCGCCGATTCAGCAACTGGTTAACGACATCACGGCCGACGTGGCGATTGTTGGCGGCGGTTTTGTTGGTCTGTGGACGGCAATTACGCTGAAGGAACTCGAACCCGGTCTGCGCGTTGCGGTGCTGGAAGAGAATCGCTGCGGCAGCGGTGCTTCAGGACTGAACGGCGGTTTCGTGATGTCGTGGTGGCCGAAGATCGCGAGCCTGGTGCGCGTTTTCGGCCTGGATGACGCATTGTGTTTGGCAAAGGCGGCGGACGGATTTACTTTTCCGGCGAGCCGCCCTCGGTGTCCTTCAATGACTCGCGCGGTATTGCAGAAGCGACTGCTGATTTTCGCCGGGTGTATCCAATGTTGGCCGATGTACCCATTGAGCGAAGCTGGTCGGGCCCGATCGACCGAAGCTACGACAGCCTGCCGCTGCTCGGCAGGCTGGACGACGCGCCCAATTTTCTTTACGGCGTTGGGTGGAGCGGTAATGGCGTCAACCCGAGCCGTATCGGTGGTCGAATCCTGGCGAGTTTGCTGCTCGGCAAACGCGATCGCTGGGCCGAGAACGGGCTGATCAATCGCAAGGCACGGAATTTCCCGCCTGAGCCGGTGCGCTATCTGGGTGGTTCAATTGTCAGAGCCGCAATGATGCGTAAAGACGTGAAGGAAATTGCCGGAAAATCGCCATCGTATATTGATGGTGCGCTCGTGCGCTTGGCGCCGGCAGGTTTGGAAGACAAAAATTAGCGATAATTCTCACCTAAGGGTATTCAGCGGTATTGTTCCACCATTAAATTAGATGGTCACCAGATCAATTGCATCAATGCAGAGGACTCAACGATGAATAGTGCCGCGCAAGTTTTGGTTGAAGAGGGGACCTCCGGGTTTCTGGATTATCTGGATGCCCATGCACAGTCGTCCCTCTACCGCAACGGCAAAGTTTTGACCCGGCGCGATCCGGACGGCAGCGATGCGGGTACCGAGGGGGTCAACCGGCAAAAACAGCAAATGAAAATCCAAAACGCCCGTTTGCTGCAAGGCGCTGCCCGCCACACGCTCGCGAAGAACGGCTATGAGTTGCTGACCCGACCGACTTCGATTGAGGGCATCGATTTTTTCGATCACCAGCAGGTGGTGACAAAGTACTACCCGCAATGCGTCGAGATCGTGCGGGCATTCACCGGCGGGCAGGTCTTTGCCTTCGACCATAACGTCAGATCCGCCGTGGGCAAACAAGCCAAGCAACGCATTGCGGGCGGGCAGCAAGTCCAAGGGCCCGCCCAAATCGTGCACGGCGATTACACCCTGACCAGTGCGCCGCAACGGTTGCGGGATCTCACCAAGCCGCCGAAGATGAACGACACCTTGCGCGGGGTTGTGCTGCAGGAGGGGCAATCGCTGATCCGCCCGGACGAGGCCGCGCGGGTGCTGGCCGAAGGCGGTCGATTTGCGATTATCAATGTGTGGCGCAACATTGCGAAAGAACCTGTTGCTACGCACCCGCTTGCGCTGTGCGACGCGCAAACGGTGCGCTCCGAAGATCTGGTGGTATTCGAAATTCAATATCAGGATCGAGTGGGCGAGAATTATTTCGCCAAGCATTCACCGGGGCATCGGTGGTTCTATTATCCGCAGATCACGCGCGATGAAGCGCTGCTGATTAAACAGTGGGACTCCGCCGGTCCGTTGGCGCGCTCACAAGGCGCCAAGGGTGATGCCAGCAACCCTCAGGTCCCCTGCACGTTCAGCTTTCACAGCGCATTCGAAGATCCCTCGACGCCGCCCGACGCGCCCGACCGCTGGAGCATCGAAACCCGATGCTTCGTACTCTACGATTAGAACAATGCCCGCAATGGTCGTAACCAATTAAGAGAGGAACTCGCAACATGAAATACCAAGCGATGGGGTTTGAAATACGCGATAGCGTGGCCTGGATTACGTTCAACCGGCCAGAGGCGTTTAACGCCATCAACAGCCAGGCGACCAACGAGTTCTACGACATCGTGAACCGTTGCAGCGTCGATCATTCGATACGCGCTGTTGTATTGACGGGAACGGGTGACCGGGCATTTTGCGCCGGGGGCGACGTTGCCGAATTCGCCAGGAGCGGCGACAACGTGGAAATGCTGGTTCGCGAAATGACCGGGGTTCTGCACACTGGCATTTCACGGCTCGCCTGGCTGCGGGCACCGGTCATCGCGGCGATCAACGGGGTGGCGGCGGGCGCCGGCCTGAGTTTCGCGGCGTGCTGCGATCTGGCAATCGCTTCGGATACCGCGACCTTTACCAGCGCCTATACGCGCATTGGGCTGACACCGGATGGCAGTTCAACATTCTTCCTGACCCGGTTACTGGGCCGCCGGCGCGTCATGGAGTTGTACATGACCAATCGAGTTCTTAGTGCGCAGGAAGCGCTCGACTGGGGACTGGTGAACCGTGTCGTGCCAGCGGCCGATCTGATGACGGAAGTGACCAAGCTCGCGACGCAGCTTGCCAAAGGCCCGACGCAAGCCTACGGTGGCGTCAAGAAACTGGTGATGATGTCACCCAACGACACACTCGAATCGCAAATGGAACGCGAAACCCGGGTCATCGCGGAAATGAGCAGAACCAAAGATGCGCGCGAAGGCATCAGAGCCTTCGTCGAGAAACGCAAAGCCCACTTTACCGGCGAGTGACGTCAACCCGATCCGCCGGAGCGCGCAACCATGCCGATATCAGCCAAACCTTACGCAAAGAAAAAGTTTGCCGACATCAAGGGCAAACGCATGGCGTATGTGGATGTCGGCAAGGGCGACGCCATTGTCTTCCAGCATGGTAATCCGACTTCTTCTTACTTGTGGCGCAACATCATGCCGCATTGCGAAGGGTTAGGCCGGCTGATCGCTTGCGATCTGATCGGTATGGGTGACTCCGACAAGCTGGACGATTCCGGGCCAGATCGCTACAGCTACGCCGAGCAGCGTGACTTTCTTTTTGCGCTGTGGGATCAACTCGATCTGGGTGACAAAGTGGTGTTTGTCATCCACGATTGGGGATCGGCGCTGGGCTTTGAATGGGCCAATCGCCATCCCGACCGGGTGCAGGGTATCGCGTACATGGAAGGCGTTGTGACGCCGCTGACCTGGGCCGAGTGGCCGGACAATGCGCGGCGCGTGTTTCAGGGGTTTCGCTCGGATGCGGGCGAGGAAATGATCCTGACCAAGAATATTTTCATCGAGGGTGTGCTCCCCAACGCGATCATGCGAAAACTGACCGCTGAGGAAATGGCGGTCTATCGGAAGCCGTTCGAAAATCCTGGTGAAGATCGCCGCCCGACATTATCGTGGCCACGTCAGATCCCGATCGAGGGTCAACCCGAGGATGTCGTAAAGGTCGTCGAGGCGTATTCACGATGGCTGGCACAAAGCGATATTCCCAAGTTGTTCGTGAATGCCAATCCGGGTTCTATTCTTGTCGATCGGCAAAGGGAAGTGTGTCGCGCCTGGCCTAATCAGACCGAAGTCACCGTCAAAGGCGCGCATTTCATTCAAGAGGACAGCCCAGACGAAATCGGCACCGCAGTCGCAGAATTCATTCGCCGCATTCGTAAGTGACGTCATAAGGTCATTCGCAATGAAAGCAGGTATGCAGTCATCTTCCGGATCGATAGGAGCACGCTGGTGGGCAAACCAGGAAAAGCTTTAGTCATCGGCGTCGGCGCTGAAAAAGGGTTGGGCGCAAACGTCAGCGCGCGCTTCGCACGCGAAGGTTTTCACGTGTTTGTCGCCGGGCGCACCGCTCAAAGCCTTGAGCTCGTGGTCAAACAGATCCAACGCAATGGTGGAACCGCGACCGCAATCGTTGCCGACGCCACTAAGGAATCCGACATACTGTCTTTGTACGACCAGGTTTGTGCGGCCGATGGAACGCTGGACGTGGCCGTCTACAACGTCGGCAATAACACACCCGGGGCCGTTACCGAGATGGAAGCCGACTACTTCGAGCAGGCGTGGCGTGTGTGCTGCTTTGGCGGCTTTCTGTTCGGTCGCGAAGCAGCGCGGCGTATGTTGCCCAAGGGCGGCACACTGCTTTTCACCGGCGCGAGTGCGTCCATGCGCGGGCGGGCAGGCTTTGCTGCATTCAACTCGGCCAAGGCCGCGCTACGCAACATGGCGCAAGCGATGGCGAAGGAATTGGGACCACAGGGATTGCACGTCGCGCACGTCGTAGTGGATGGCGGTATTGACGGCGATCGGCTGCGCACGCGGCGCCCCGATCTCGTTAAACAAATAGGCGAGGAACGCCTCATTGATCTTGGCGGGTTGGCGGATGCGTACTGGTTCTTACATCAGCAGCAGCCACGCGCCTGGTCGTTCGAGCTGGATATGCGCTCGAAGATTGAACCGTGGTAGGAGACCCGCTGGCGGGCGCATGGTTGTTTGGAAAGTATCCGAATGAAACGTTTTTGAGATCGTCCCTTCTTATCACCGGCGATTTGCCGTCAAAACAAAAGGAATTCAAACAGTGAGAACGCGCATCACGGATCTCTTTGGCATCAAACATCCGATTATTCAAGGTGGAATGCACTACGTCGGATTTGCGCCGCTCGCCGCGGCAGTTTCGAACGCCGGCGGGCTCGGAATCATTACCGGGTTGACGCAGAAGACCGCGGCCGATCTGGCCAATGAGATCGCGCGCTGTCGCGACATGACCGACAAGCCATTCGGGGTCAACCTGACTTTTCTTCCGACGGTTTCAGCGCCGGATTATCCCGGCTACATCAAGGCCATCATTGATGGTGGCGTGAAGATCGTCGAAACCGCGGGACGCAATCCGCAGCCTTACTTGCCGTACTTGAAAGAGGCCGGTATCAAGGTCATTCACAAGTGCACCTCGGTTCGGCATTCGCTCAAGGCGGAAGCGATTGGTTGCGATGCCGTATCGGTCGACGGTTTCGAATGCGGTGGACACCCGGGCGAGGACGACATTCCGAACATGATTCTGCTGCCGCGCGCGGCGGACGAACTGAAGATCCCGTTCGTCGCCTCTGGCGGGATGGCGGACGAGAGAAGCCTGGTCGCCGCGCTCGCGATGGGCGCGGAGGGCATGAACATGGGCACACGCTTCATGGCGACGAAAGAGGCGCCGATTCACGAGAACGTCAAGCGCGCGCTGGTCGCGGCGACGGAACTCGACACCCGGCTGGTGATGCGCTCGCTGCGCAATACCGAGCGGGTGTTGAACAGCGCCGCTACTGAGCGCTTGCTGAAAAAAGAAGCTGCGCTTGGGAGCAAACTCAAGTTCGAGGACATCATGGAAGAAGTGGCCGGAGTGTATCCGCGCGTGATGCTGGATGGCGAAGTCGATGCCGGCGTGTGGTCATGCGGCATGGTGGCAGGGCTGATCCACGACATTCCGACCTGCAAGGAACTCATCGATCGGATCATGTCCGGCGCGGAGAAACTGATCCGTGACCGTCTCGAAGGAATGCTCGGTGTTGCAAACTATTGATCTTTTCGTAATTCATGATACTTTACTTTCCCTCACCCTCGATCCCTCTGCTCCGCTTCAAGTGTGCCTATTTCTCTGAGGGCGGCGGATGCGTCATGAATTACGAAAAAGCCAATAAATGAACGGCGCCGAAAGTCTGGTTCGAACCCTGGTTGCGGGTGGCGTGAACGTGTGCTTCGCCAACCCCGGCACCTCCGAGATGCATTTTGTCGCCGCCCTGGACAAGCTCGACGGCATGCGCTGCGTGCTGGGTCTGTTCGAGGGCGTGGTCACCGGCGCGGCCGATGGCTATTACCGCATGGCGCGCAATCCCGCTTCGACCCTGCTGCATCTCGGCCCGGGCCTGGCCAATGGGCTGGCCAACCTGCACAACGCGAAGAAGGCGGGCTCCGGTGTGGTCAACATCGTGGGCGAGCACGCCACCCATCACATCAAGCACGACGCGCCGCTCACCTCCGACATCGAAGGCATCGCGCGACCGGTTTCTCATTGGGTGAGGACCTCGCGATCGTCGATGGCCGTGGCGCGCGACGGTGCCGCCGCCATTGATGCCGCGCGGCAAGCCCCGGGGCAGATTGCGACCCTGATCCTTCCCGCCGATACGGCGTGGAACGACGCCGAAGGCGCTGCCGCCACTTCGCCGACGCTGGCGCCCGCCAAAGTGTCGCGAGAAAGCGTCGTCGAAGCGGCGCGTGCGCTTGCGCAAGGGCCGGGCTCTCTGCTGCTGTTGGGTGGTGGGGGACTCATGGAACACTCGCTGCTTTGGGCGGGCCGCATCGCGGCGAAGACCGGTTGCCGTGTGGTGGCGGCGGGCTTTAATGCGCGCGTGCAGCGCGGCGCCGGCCGCGTGCAGGTCGATCGCGTGCCCTATGTGGTGGAGCAGGCGCTGGATATGCTGAAAGGTGTGCGCCATATCGTGCTGGCCGGCGCGAAATATCCGGTGTCGTTCTTCGCCTATCCCGACAAGCCCAGCGTGCTCGCGCCGCAGGGATGTTCCAGCACGGCTCTCGCGGGTGTAGAGCACGACATCGAAGCCGCGCTCGAAGACCTGGCGGCGGAATTGGGCGCGACAACCACGCCGCCGTCATTCCTCGCGAAGTCTGCGCGGCCGGATCTGCCGTCTGGCCGCGTCACGCAAGAAGGCATCGGCGCCGTGCTCGGCGCGCTGCTGCCGGAAAACGCCATCGTCGTGGATGAATCCGTCAGCACCGGCAGGGGATTGTTTCCACCAACCGCTGGCGCGGTGCCCCATGACTGGCTCAACAACATGGGCGGCTCCATCGGATTCGGCCTGCCGGTCGCGGTCGGCGCCGCGATTGCGTGTCCCGATCGCAAGGTCATCACGCTCGAAGGCGATGGCAGCGGCATGTACACCGTGCAAGCGCTCTGGACCATGGCACGCGAGGGGCTGAACGTCACCATCGTGGTGCTCGCCAACCGCTCCTACGCCATCCTCAAGGGTGAATTCGCCAATGTCGGCGCCGGCAGGCCGGGTCAAAAAGCCACCGACATGATGAGCCTTGAACGGCCGAACCTCGATTGGCTGGCGCTCGCCAAGGGTCACGGTATCGAAGCCGGACGTGCAAACAACCTGGAAGAACTGGCGCGCGAATTCAAACGTGCCCTGGCGGTACAGGGGCCTTATCTCATCGAGCTGGTCATGGTTTAAATCGACAACCCTGGTCTGTGCCCGGATGATCCCGTCTTGCTTGAAGAAGGGAACCGCGGATTGCAGGCGGGCCGCGAGTGAAGGCGGGCAGGGCGCGAATAGTCGAGTTGCTCTTCCTTTAAGTCAACGATGGGAGATTTGGAATGGGTAAGTTTGCGGTGGTGGCGACCTACGATATCGCGCCGGAACAACTCGGCACTTTCATTCCCTTGCTCAAGGCGCACCGGGACCGCTGTCTCAGGGATGAGCCGGGCACCCTGCGCTTCGACATCCTCCAGCCCGAGCACAACCTCATGCTGTACGAGGTCTATGAGAATGAGGAAGCTTTCCAGGTTCATCGCAACGGCGCGTCCCTTTCCCGTTTTCTCCAGGAAGCCGCGGCAGTGGAAAGAAAGCTCTCCTTCATCAAATGCGTCCTGCTGGACGATTGATCTTTCTTCGATCGAACGATTGAATCGCCGCATGCACAAGAAAGGAAACAACATGAAACGTTTTCAGGGGAAAGTAGCACTGGTAACGGGCGCCGGAAGCGGTATCGGACTGGCGACCGCAAGACGCATCGCCGGGGAAGGCGGTACGGTTGTCGCCGGCATACTCAATGAGTCGCAACGTGCGGGAATAGGTGCAATGGACGGCGTGGTGCTCGATGTGCGTTCCGAAGCGGCCTGGGATGCGGCCATGAAACATGTGGTCAACACCTACGGTGGGCTCGATGTGCTGGTCAACAATGCCGGGATCGGCCCCGCCGCCACCGCGGAAGAAACATCGTGGGAAATGTGGGACGAGGTCATGGCAGTCAATCTCAAAGGGACTTTCATCGGCTGCAAGAAAGCCATTCCCCTGATGCGCAAACGCGGCGGCGGGGCCATCGTGAACCTGGGCTCGATCAACTCCATCCGTGGCAATACCCGTCTGGTCGCTTACGCGGCGACCAAGGGTGGCGTCATGGCGATGACCATGTCTCTCGCACTCGACCATATCGGAGAGAACATCCGGGTCAACTGCGTATGTCCGGCAACCATCGAAACCGACATGGTCCGCAGCATGCTCGCCCAAGCGCCGGATCTCGATGCGGCGACACGCGGCATCATTGCCAAGCACCCGATCGGAAGAATGGCACAGCCGGAGGAAGTGGCCGCGACAATTGCGTTTCTCGCCAGCTCCGATGCCTCGTTCATGACCGGCCTCGCGATTCCGGTCGACGGCGGCCGCAGCATTCGTTGAGGCCGGCTACAGGCGCCTGTCGCGCAGCGACTCAAGCTTGGAATAGTTGTGCTCATTCGAAGGCCATGCTGAATCTCGCACTACCGCAACGTGGCGCAAGAGCGGAAGGCATGCCGCAGTCGGACCCGGGAAGTACTCAAGCAATTCTCTGCGAACTGTTGAGGGGAAGGTTTCTGCCGCTCGTCCGCGACCAATTTTCACAACAGCGTTTGACGCGCGCGCGCGAGCGGCCTAACGTACCCACCAGGTAATTCTTTTTCGGGTCTTCACGGAATCGAGTGGGTAAACTGAGGGGATAAACATGGCCGGAAGTCGCATGGATATTGGCTTTCAGGCATATCGGGAGAGCCTCGAAATTGGCATCATGTTTGGATGGCCAATTCAGCGAAGCGAAGGCG
>JANLTJ010000151.1:0-3774 GCA_031362885.1 Betaproteobacteria bacterium | reverse complement strand
TCGCCGAACTGCTGCCGGGCCTGAAGCCGCTCAATGTCTGGATGCTGGCCAACGAACCGATGCTGCTCGCCATCACCGGCGGTGCGGCCGGATTTGGCGTTTTCCTGCTGCTCGGCTCGGTTCTGTCGCTGCTCATGCAGGACGGCTCGCCGATGGGTCACGGCGAGGTCGAGAAGCACCAGCGCAGCATGCGCGATTCCTTTGCCGGGCCTCAAGCCTGGCGCGCGTCTTCTTATCGCCTGTTTGGTCACGCTGCCGGCGCGCAGGGCGATGACGAATTTTCGTTCACACAATTGAAAGCGGCCTTTGCCAGCGGTGCTGTGTTGCGAACATCATTGTGGCGGCGCAGACTGTGCGCCGTGTGTGGCGGACTGCTGATTTTCTTCGGCGTGTTCGGAGTGGTATTCGTTCTGGCGCCGATGCCGGTGAAACTGATCGTAGCAGCCGCGGTCGGGTACGCATGCGTACGCATGGCATGGGGGCTCGCGCGTGCTTAGGCGGAGCATGCAAAGACTTAAGTTTCTACAACAGCAGCGGCCGGTTCACCAGGAGGTTGAGATGATGAATAACTCGAGACAAGCGGCAAAGTTGACGTGGAATGCGTTGCTCTTGATCTTGCTTGCAAGTGGGTGCGCTTTGGCGCTGATACCACGGTCGGCGCAAGCCGTGGATATCGATGCCTTGCTCACCCGCGCGGGGACGGCGGAAAAAGGCGGTGATCATGCGGCAAGCATCGATGCGCTGGAGCAGGCCCTCGAGAAAGTTCGCGTCGAGGCGCCATTGAGCGCAAAGCCGTTTCTGCTCGTGACCCGGCCCGCCAAGTACTTCGGAGACTATGCTGCGCGCGCGAACGCGGTTTTCCGCAGCGGCGAAGCCCAATATTTCTACATGGAACCGAAGAACCTGGCTAACCCGCGCACCGCCGCCGGCACCTATGAGCCTGCGTTCGACGTCGATCTTCAGGTTCTGACCAAGGCCGGTCAAGTCGTGGCGAGCCAGGATCAGTTCGGATCCTTCCGGCTGCCAACCAAAAGCCCGGTCCAGGATATCTTTCTGAATCTCGATGTGAAGCTGAGCGGCGTGCCGCCCGGCGAGTACCACGTCCGCTTCGTCGTACGAGATGCAAACTCGAAGAAGACCTTGACTGTAACTCAGCCCATCACCATGAGGTGATCCGCTGCCAGAAATCACATGCTGCGCAAGCTCTCACCCCTGATTCTTGTCGGAGCGGTATTCGCCATTGCCGGCATCGCGCTGGCAGCGTACAGCGTCAACAGCGCCTGGGAGCAGCGTCAGTACGCTGTTGCGAGCCGGGTCGCCGACGGCGCCGTGTTGGACAAACGCAAGCAACACCTCAAGAAGAGCGTTCGTCACCTGACCCGTTATCGTTTCTCGATCGGGGATGGGCAGGCGATGGAGGGCGAAGGTGAAGTGCAGGGTCATGCCTGGGAGGCCCTCGTGCCGGGGAGCCCGATCCGCATCGAGTACGCCGCCGGCAACCCGCGCATCAACCGCCCGCACGATGGGCCGCGGTATGAATGGTGGGTAGTGCTTGTCTTCTTCGGCGCCGGGATACTGTTTGCAGCCGTCGGTGCCGGCCTAATCAGCGTCGCGCGAAAACAAGTCTCCGTGACGGATGCGACCAGCGTTAACTTGCCGCCACCCGTACGCCGCAGCGAGTCGGACCCGTCATCGCAGACGCCTCGGCGCAACAACGGCGCAGCGCGGAACCGGAATGCCAAATTCATCATTCCGCTGGCACTGGGGGCACCGCTCGTGGTGTTTATCCTGGACAGGACAGACGCGCCGAGGGCGGTCTATGTCGCGTGTGCGATCGGCTTTGCACTCGCCATACCGTTGCTGGTTTTCTACCTCATGGCGCAGACGGGTTGGAGCACGCTGGCGAAGCGTTTCCGGCAAAGCGCACCGTTCAATGGCGCCTGGCGCTCATGCCCCACGGCATACATGGCGCCCGTCAGCATGGACGATTCTGGCTATCAAAGCAGCAAGATGGGGTTTATCAGCACGCTTCGCGTTGGCACGTCGGCCGAGGGGCTATATCTGTCGATGCTGTTTTCCAGGATCCCGATCCTCGAGTTGTTCTTTCCCAATGTGCAGATTCCCTGGTCCGCGATCGGCAAGGCCAGAACATTTGATGCGCCCGGCTTCTTCCAAAAAGGAGATGTGGTGCTGGTGCAAGTCAATTACGACCCTAACTACACCGGCGCGTTCGTCGAGTTGGAGATCGGCGAGCCGCCTGTGTTTCTTCAACTGCCGGTTGGCATCCTCGGCGATGCGATACGACGTGTTCCGCTCGCAGCTCGGGCTTAGCGCGATCGTCGCGGCATTGGAAAGCAGTCAAATCCTGCTGCCTGGTTTCACCGCTGGTGGCGCTTGGTACCACGAAGACGAGAGAATCCAATCCCAATTAAGAGCGCGCCCATGGCGCCGACGATTGCACCCAGAATCTCCCAGATCACAATCGCTGCTCCCCCCAAAGGCCTTTGCCCCTCGACACGGTGTATCTCTGGATCATCCGGAACATAGGTCACGCGAAGGTGCCGGTTCTCCTGTACACGCAGCCACGTCGCGTCCCAGACATCCGTTTTGCCCGTGATTGTCTCGCCTGTCCGTGTCGTAAAACGATAGGTAATTTTCACGTATCTCCTGCCGCTTCCCACCTTTGCCAAGACCGTGCCAGTAACGACCTGCCCCGCTTGTCCGAGGCGGCTAGCGTCGGTCCACCCGGATACGGCGACATGGATGCCTGCACCGACAAGCAGTAGTCCAATTGCCAGGCAAATACCGCCGGCCTGGAACGCAAAGGTTGCTTTCCTGTCAGCCACGATCATTCAGGTTGAGGTTGTAGGATTACTGTTTTTTCGCGCGACCAACTTCATCCGCTGGCGCCTGCGAGCGCTGTGGCGAATTCGGTTTTCTGGTTATTTGATTTCTGTGTACCGCGGAATTCGCTTTTCGCTGTCTTGTGTGGATTGGCTCTCGCCTTTTCTCGCCTTCCTCACGGCCCATACCCGTAGTGCGCGAGCTTCTCGATGTTATGCACCAGGCAGTAGAGCTTCCACTGCGTATCGACCTTGCATCTGCCGCGTAGCGTGAATCGATTCAGCCGCTTGTTGTGCCGGATATTGCCGAACACCGGCTCCACCGTGGCAAAGCGCTGCCCGTAACGGCGCCGACCCTCCTCGCTGTCGATTTTGTGTTTCATCTTCGCCGTGTACGATTCCGGGTTGTGGTTCTTGCCGGTGAAGAACACCACCTGGCGCACCGGGGTTCGATCCGGATGGCGCAGGCACTGGTCTCGTAATGGACAAGGTCCACAAACTCTCTTGGCCCCGGTGAACTTCACCGCCTCCCGGCCCTGGATCACCACCTGGCTGCCGTTCTGGTAGAGAAACTCCCCCGCCGGGCAGATGCAGGTCTTGGATTCTTCGTCGTAGGCGAAGTCCTTCGGGCCGAATAGCCGGTCTTTCTTCTCCGGCGCCCCCTTGTCCCACAGCGGATCGGGCTTGGTCTTGTGCTGGTCCTGACCGGCGAAGCGCTCATCACGCCCTCTCATGGCATTGTCGGCAATCAGCGCTTCGATATTGCGTTCGGCGAGTTGCTTCAAGTTCTCTTCGCTGTGGTAGCCGGCATCAGCGGTGATAACCGAGTCGGGTTCAATCAGATCGCGCATGGCATCGATCACCGGAATCAGCAAGGCTTGTTCTGATCCGGTGCCGTGGGCTTGCGCTTCGACGATGATCTGGCACTGGG
>JANLTJ010000124.1:0-4843 GCA_031362885.1 Betaproteobacteria bacterium | reverse complement strand
AGTTGATGGTGCCGCAGTTGGTCGCGCTCAATGGCGCATAAGCCCAAGTGTACGTCTGCGGCGTTCCGCTTCCTCCACCCGTGCTGACGGAAAGGTTCAGTGTCGCGGTCTGACCGGGGCCGCTGAAAGTCAACGCCTGCGTGCCCGTTGGCGATGCAGTCAATCCAGTGATCGGCGATTCGGTCACGGTAATGCTGCGCTCGTCGAAATCGGAATCCGCGCCGTTGCTGACCGTCAGGCGTACAACATAGGTGCCGATGTCGTAGACGTTAAGCGTGGCGAGCGCGGAATTGGCATTGGTAATCGATGCCACCGTCGCGGATGCCAGCGTGCCGTTTGGATGTGCCGCAGGACTAAACAACTGAATCGTCCAGGCATAGGTGGTCGCGCCGACGCTGGCAATGCCATTCAGGGCAACGGTGCTGCTTGCCGGTGAGCCGGCGAATACCTGGTTCGCACTGGTGTCGGCACCGGCACTGGCAACCACGCCACCGGACGGTGCACCGTTGAGAATCCAGTTGTAAATGACGGAAAAATTCCACAACCCTCCCGAGGTGGAAAGATCAGTCAGATCGAACAAATTGCCGCCGTTGTGATGGTTGAAATCGTCTGGTATTTCGGGATCGGAGGGCTTGCGCAACAAAGGACTGTTTCCGGCCTCCGTAAAATTGACCCGGCCCAGAACCTCGCGGTAAAAGCGGGTCTCGTCGGCAACGTCAATCAGAAAGTCATAATTGCGATCGAAATCGGTGTACCAGATCGGCGGGACTTGCGGATTTGTAGGCAAATGGCAGGTATCGCAAGTCGACACGTTTTGCAGCACGTTCTTGACGTGCGCAAATTTAAGCGAAGTCGGAATCGGGAAGGTATCGCTGACGATCAGTGTCACGATCTTGGAATCGGTTTGGCCGCCACCTCTCACGGTCAGCCGCACCGTGTAGGCGCCCGCCGTCGTGGCAACGAAGGCTGCTGTCGACGAGGTGGGGTTGGCGATTGCAGCGGTTCCGGTCACCACCTCCCACAAGTAGCTGTCCGCGAACAGGCTGTCGCCGCCGTAAAGAATCGCATTGGTATTGATGCGCGCCATCCGGTCCGGCCCCGGGTCGGCAATTGGGCGTCCGGGCCGCAATGGCGAACCGCCGCTGGTCGCCGTGAGGCCGGCAATCCCGAGCGAATCGATGTAATCGGCCAGAATGGACGGCGCATTCGATTCCCAGAAATCCTGGTATACGAGGAAGGCCAGCGGCATGTTGCCGCGATCGAAGACATGGGCCTTGATGCGCTGGGCGTAGCTGCTGAATTTCGGTTCTCCGTCGAAATCGATGTCATCCTGATTCACGGTTCCGCGCAGGATGTGGCAGGTGCGGCAGTAGGGCACGACGACATCCCGATACAGCGCAGTATTGCCGGCCCAGCCAGCGGGAACATGAACATCCGAGAAGCGCGGGTTGGGCATCAACGCGCCGCCATAGGCATCCTCGATGATGGTGGCCGCGGTCGTGCCCGTCCATTCGTTGGCGCCGGCTGGCTGGCGCGGACAAGTACCCCCAGGGATGGGAGACGTTCCGGCCCCGGGGTAGGAGCACAGCACCCACTGATTGAAAACCTTGAGGACGGCCTCCTGCTCGGCGCGCGTGAATGGAGAAGTCGTGGACCACTCAAAGCTGTCCACGTTGAAGGCTTGCAGTTTCGCCTGCACATCGCCGCGCTTTCGCGACCGCGAGTTTTCCACCAGCGCGAAATTCGATTCCGGCGTCAGCGGATCGGCTCGCCCGCCGTGGCAGTTGGTGCAAATGCCCGGCATGGCCTTCTGGCCCCGTTGATCGAGATCCAGCATGTTCTGGCGCTGGCCGGTTGCCGCATCGAAGTTGAAGAATTTCGCGAACTTGACCGCGTTGTTGCAATCGGCCGGGTCGGCAGCCGTACAGGGCGCCGGGCTCCATTCGATGGCGTTGGTGCCCACATGCCACTGGGTATCCCGAATCCGCGCCGCTTCCACATTAACCGTTGAATAACCGCCAGGCACGTTGCTGACGTGGTAGTTCTCGACCACGAAGGCGATGCTGCCGTCCGCATTTCGGCGGCCGGTCATCCGCCGGCCGTAGCCCAGATCGCGCACGTCGCGGAATACCGCCGTGAATTCCACACCGTCGGCTCCAATTCCGTCCCCTCGGAAACCGTTGGCGGCTTTCCATTTAGCGAGCGTGTCTTTCTGGTTGGTGGAATCAATCGCCGCGTAATAGGCCTGCGCATAAGCGTTGGTGTTGGTCTGAAAATTACCGCTGGCATCGACAATCGGATTCGGGAACAGCAGGAAGCGATTCAGACCCAGCGGAATATTGGCCGTCGCATTGGCGGCATCGTCTCCGGAATTACCCTGGGTACAGCCGGCCAGCACAACGGCACAACCCGCCAGCAGAACAAAGACAACACGGCGCAGGTGATTCATGAGCGTGCTCCTAGAACCGGTACAGAAGTGACAACGTCACTTGATTGTCCCAATAGTCGATGGTGTCGGTCGTAACCACGCTCGGCGGTTGTTCATGCGGTACCGAATAGGCCAACCGGTAAGAAAGATCCAATGCGAATTTCTCACCCAGGGCAAGGTTGTAGCCCAGCGTGGCGATGCCGGTATAGGCCTTGAAGCGGTAGGCAAATCGGGGGGTATCGACGAATACATCGTCGGTGATCAGCGCGTCGGCAATGTCGAAAAAGGCCAGGTTCGGGCGGGCGGTGGACACGATGTCGCCGTCGCGGCCTTCCAGGCCGAAATACAAGGTCTGCCGGCGCGACAGGGAATAATCCAGATTGGCGCGCAGGGCGACTTCCTCGGTGTCGAACACCTTGCTGCGGCCGTCGCGCTGGTTATAGGCCAGGGCGCCAAAGAAGAATATTTTGTCGGTGACCGGCTTTCTGACCGCGATGCCGATGGAATCACGGAACCCGTCGCGCAAACCGGATTTGTACCAGTCCTGTCCGTGCCGGCCGAACACGCTCCAGATCGGTGTGCCGAATTGTCCCGAGCCGCGGTATTGGACTTCCGCCTGAATGTTGGCGTAACTGCGATCAAGCCCGGAATAGACCTCGAATTGCTCCGCGCCGACGTTACCGTTCAATACCACCCGTGTGGTTTTCGACAATTGCCAGGGCGAAGTCACACCGAGGTTCAGGGTGCCGAACGAGTCGTCGAATTGGTCGTCCTCGCGGGCGCGGGACACATTGTCATCGTAGGTGACATCCGCGCCGAGCCTGAACCGGATGTCGTCCCACTCCGCCAGAACCGGGGGCGCCGAAAAAGCGACGCAGGCGACCGCAAAAATTCGCCATACCGATCCCATGCGCCTCCCAAGTTGCGCGAAACCGCGTTGAACTGTTGTCTTGGCTCCCATTGACCCAGACGCCTTCCTGATTGCTCGTTTTTCTTATGATGTACTTGCACTGTCCGGACTCTGGCGGTCCGGTAGTCCCGGTAAAGTCCGACGACAGTTAACCGGGTTGAGGGGGAATGTATCCCTTTTTTGGCAGGATTAAAAGCCCTTACCGTACTTTGGGGCAGAATTCACGGGGTCCGCGCAAAGTTTGACGCGGCGACTTCGCGAACGGGATTCGAATCAAGCCGCCTTCGCCGCCACTTCTCCTTCCTTCTCGATCCGGCGCCACAGATCGCGGATCATAGTCTTCATCATCAGCGCCTCCTGCCAGCGGTCGGATAACTCGTAGCCATCGGCGCCGGTGATGGCGTATTCCTTCGGCCCGAGTTCGCACAGGAAAGTCAGCGTCGCGTCTTTCGGTGCGCGTGCGCGCCAGGAGCGAAAGCCGTATTCCCACCAGCCCATGAACAAATCCACCCAGTGCTTCATGGTCGCAAAGCTGATCTGAATCTGAATCTGTTCGCGACTGGCGACGCGCCCGTGAAAGCCCCAGCAGTGATCGATAATGCGGTGCATGAGCTTGTGATTTTCTTCGCTCACCGGATACCAGAATTCGCTCCCCACCAGGTAATGCGACAAGTCGCCGGTCAGACGCAGATCGGGAAAACAATCGAGCAGACGCAAGGTGTGGAACAAGTCCGTGGTCATGCGGTCGCGGTGGGTTTCGATATGCACCGGAATTTTCGCGTCGTGCGCGATGCGCCGCCAGCCTTCAATATAGGGAATGCATTCCTCCAGGGAATACGGCCGCACGTCGGGTTGCAGGTTGATGTGGTCGGCGCCCAGTTCCTGCACGAACTCGATGGTCTGCCTGAGGTCGTCTACGGTCTTCGGGTAACACTGGGCCTGCCAGCTCATGTTGTGAGCGCGCAGGAAGCCCGTCACTTCTTTGGCGAATTCGTAGTCGATGAAACGCACGCCGCAGCCATCAAAACCGGCATCGCGGATCATCGTGAGTTTTTCCTCGAGCGACCACTCCTGCCCGTCCGGGCGGCGCCGCTCCATGGCCCAGAGCGATTGGTAGATCAGCAATTTCTGCATAGTTTTTTGCTCCCTAGATCAAAGCACTTACCGCAGAGGACGCAAAGGAAAAACAATGAAAGTGAATTCTTTCACGTTAATCCCCGTAGGATGGGTATCGCTACGCTCAACCCATCCTACCCGGCTGCGCTGCGAATGTTCGCGGCGATGGATCATGAGCAAACCAAAGGCCTTACCCGCGTCTAATTTCTTGCTCTTGCCTTTCCTCTGCGTCCTTGGCGTCCTCCGCGTTGAGAGTTGATTCAGTAAACCACGACCGAGCGAATCGACTCGCCCGCATGCATCAAGTCGAAGCCCTTGTTGATGTCCTCGAACCTGAGCGTGTGGGTGATGAGGTCATCGATGTTGATTTTCTTTTCCATGTACCAGTC
>JANLTJ010000115.1:0-18416 GCA_031362885.1 Betaproteobacteria bacterium | reverse complement strand
ATTCGCCCGCCGGGGCCGATGCCCGCATTGTCAGTCTCGTCCCCAGCATTACCGAACTGCTGTTCGCGCTCGGGCTCGGCGATCAAGTCGCCGGCCGCACCGGATTCTGCATCCACCCGCGCGAACAGGTAAAAGCGGTGCCGAAAGTCGGCGGCACCAAGAGCGTCGATATCGCCGCCATTCGGGCGCTCGCTCCGACGCACCTGATCGTGAACATCGACGAGAACGAGAGGCCCACGGTCGAGCAAATGCGGGGCTTCGTTCCGAACCTGATCGTCACCCATCCACTCGGCCCGCTGGACAATATCGCGCTGTACCGGCTGATCGGTGGCATCTTCGGCCGGGAAGCGCGTGCCGAAGAACTGTGCGCGCAGTTTCAGTCAGCTTGTGATGAAGCCGTGGCGGCGTGCCGGCACTTGCCGCGGGAAAAGGTGCTCTACCTGATCTGGAAGTCGCCATGGATGACCGTGTCGCGCGACACCTATGTTTCACGCACGCTGGCTGCGGTGGGCTGGGACACGGTGGACATCGAAAACAGCGCGCGTTACCCGAAAATCGAACTCACGCCGGAACTGCTCGCCAGCGTGGACCGTGTGCTGCTGTCCTCGGAGCCGTACGCGTTTCGGCAAAAACACGTCAATGAACTGGGCAAGGCACTGGCACCGTTCGCCGTTCAGCGGTCACCGATTACGGTTTCCCTCATCGACGGCGAAATGACTTCGTGGTACGGCAGCCGCGCGATCGAAGGCCTGCGCCATCTGTCGGCAATCCGTAAATCTGGCACGGAGATCGGGGCGAGGCTTCCTTCAAATGCTCGCAATCTGTAAGCTACGATTAATTCAACCAACCTTAGTATCGTTGGCCGGCCAAAGGCAAGCCTATTTAAGGCAGCCCTTACAATACCAGCCACTAGGAAGAAAGCGGTAAGTTAACCCCGATGGCAAAAAGATCAGATCGACCCGCAGCAAGTGGCAAGGT
Source organism: Betaproteobacteria bacterium (assembly GCA_031362885.1). Taxonomy (GTDB): domain Bacteria; phylum Pseudomonadota; class Gammaproteobacteria; order Burkholderiales; family JACQAP01; genus JACQAP01. Next base: position 17,438 of record JANLTJ010000115.1, on the reverse strand, counting down.
AGGAACTTTGCTCCCAAACGCGCCTCTCACGGAAGTGGTGTTTGAATTCCGATGGCGGCTTATTGGCGACGCTGGGGTTCCTGATCCATTCCGGATGGACCCCGGATTTCACGTGTTTGCAGAGAAATTCTCGAACTCAGTTGCCAAGCTTGGTTTTGCGCACTCTAAGAAAATGTCAGCAGACCCTTCGCCTCCAGGGTACAGCGTTGATAGGCGATTTTACCGCTCGGACGACAAACCGTTCCCGATTCTCCAGATTGGTCCGGGAATTTTTGCAGCCAACGAATCAACTGAATATGATTGGCAAAGCTATCGAGAGATGAGCATTGTCGGACTTACTCATGTGCTAAGCGCGTATCCGAAGATGGACACTTTCAAGGTTTAACCAAATTACCTTGAACTGCGGTACATCGATACGTTTGATGCGGATTTGGTGTCTGGGAAGGACTTTTTAACGTTTTTGCAAGAAAACACGACTATCAGGGTAAATCATCCGGCGCTAGTTTCTGCATCGCTGGAAGCAGTTTCTGCTGGCCAGCTAGCACTTAATTTCAAGACAAAGCTTCCGAAAAATGGGACATTCGCCATGATGATTGGAACTGCAAAGAGAGATGGGATTCCGTCAATTATCATGCAAACAAAAGTCATTAGCAAAGGCGATCCGCTTCCAGCAGGAAAGAGTACGGCAGATCAAATAAAGTTTGTAAAAAAATGGTTGGATGATTCTCACGCCGTGACAAGCTCCTATTTCAAGGGTGTTATCGAACCTTCGCTAATGCGGAAATTCTCCACGAAATAGCATGTTGGAAGTTCCCCGATATGAAGGAAGAGACCAGCGAAATCCTTCGCAAACGTCCATCCTGCTATACGACCGAGGATTGATTGGTCATTCCAGACATATGGCAATGACGCAGGAGCCGCAGCAGACGTATCCCGAAAATTCAGCGCTTGGGGTTGTTTGCACGCCTACGCTCATAGCGGACCTCGCACCTTATGATTTAGAAAACCGACCCAGGACTGTTCGCATAAGTGCTGAACTGCCGGTCTCTCAAGTTTCCCCTGTCTTACCGCAGAATAAAGCGCTTTCTGATTGGACACTCATAAAGGATTTTGAGAGCACCGCCGAAGATTTTTACCCGCCGCCTTGGCATCGAAGCAGAGACGTTTTTCGAAGTGGCATATCTGATACGGTTTTGCGCGTTCGACCAGCTGCTCCTTACATAGATCGATCAGCCACAGGGGCCGTACCAGAAACAATCTTGACAAACTGGCGTGCCCTTAATAAGAGCTCATTTTCCGACGCTACTTACCGTCGGCTTCTACATCTTGCCAGCATGGGGCAGAATTGGGCCGGAGCGGACTCTCTTCCGCTAGCACCCGCGTCGTTAGGGAGGTTCTTGGAATTTTGGCAGGGCGTGTCGGACCAAGCGATTGAACCAGAATTCGTACTAACTTTAAGGGGCACGTTACAAGCAGAGTGGTGCAAGGATTCGACGCACCTCTTGGAAATTGACTTCGCGATTGACAAAAATGAAACTTGCTACTTCGGATTGTTCGATGGACGACGGGCTACCATTGAAGGAGGTGGAAAAATTGATGACGTAGTACATCTTTGCATGGCATACCGAAAAGGGGTCGCACTCCGCTGGGGCGAGGACAGTGCCTAATAAGTCGCAAGAAAAGGCTGTTGAGCACCGACCCACTTACTCATTGGAATCTCAAATTGCGAGGTACATCCACCGGGAATATCGGATGCGTGGAAATCGGGTATCAAGTGCGGCATATGAAAGAAAAATAAATCGCGTGGGGCAGCGTGAGTCATATCTCTCGGTAAATAGTCTTGAACTCGAGTCGACATCAATAGTGGCTTTACATTACAAGAAGACGTTCCAAGAGGGTCTCGGTCAAGTTGCGTTAACGAAGCACAAAATCAAAGAGTGCAATCTAGCGGGCCAAGTCGCAGGGGTCTCTGTCAAATTTGATAAAAAACAATCAAGTTGGGTTTTTCCGGGTTCTGGTGACACATTTCCGGCCTATCGGTTGCGCCGCACCCCAAATTCAGCCTCCCATTCGGGGATTGAATTCGTGAATGCGTTTGGAGACCTGAAAAGAAATTCACTCGAAAAATAGCGAATAAGAAGCAGCTAAATTCTTATTGAAGTTATCACCGCAGAACCCACCAACAAGTGGGTGTCGTCTACGAGTTAGAATTCTCAATAAAGAAGGGGCTGCTTACGCCCTCACCTATTCCAATGTGATGAACAACGATTTCCTCGGTTTCCCCGCCACGGCGCGGCTGATATGGCCCTGGCCGGTGGTGTCTTCGGCGAGCAGGATGTCGCCGCTGCGAAAAATGCGTTTGCTGCCATCGCCGACTTCGATTTCCACTTCGCCTTCCAGGTTCACCACGTATTGCCGCTGCGGCGCGGTGTGAAAGTCATAATCGTAATTGCCGCCGGTTTGGCGGAACACCACTCCGGTTGCTTTCACGGTCTCGGATAAGAAGCCTATTTTGCCTTTGTCGTTCATCGGCACCTGCATGTCTTCGAAATGCGAGCGGCCGTCGGCGCCGGTGTAGAGGCGCACCACGGTCATGAATCGGGCTCCGGGTTCGGCGGCAACATCTGCCGGTACAACCATGCCGCCGATCCAGATACCGGCCGCAAAAATGGCGATGCCCGCGCCGCTCAACAGCCCCAAATCTTGTGCGCCCATGCCACCCCCTCAGTGAACCAATTCGGTTTCGATTTTCGGCGCGAACAGCTTTTCCATTTCGCGCCGCAGTTTGACGGCGTAACTCGTTTCGTCCACCGCCACGTCCGTCCAGCGCACCGGCTGACCGGCGGTAACCGGCTTGAGCAGTTTGACGTTGTGCGCAAGGCCCAGTGACAGCGCGCCGATCTTGAGGGAGGCTTCGGCCGGCATGAGTTTGCCGACGACCGTGTAACCACCCTCGCCGTCCAGCGTCTCGCCTGCTTTGAGGTCGCGTTTTGCCGTGGCCACGACATCGGCGCGGAAGCCGGTCGGGCATCCGGTCGCCTCTTTTCGCAAGCCCACCGAAGCGACGGAAATGCCGACTTCGAGGCCGATTAAATGCCAGCGCTTGTACAGGCAGGCGTAACGCCCCGAGGAGTCGGTGCGCACCATGTATTCCTTGAAGCAGTTGCAGATGTACTCGGTCTCGCCCTCGAACACCACGAACACGCCGAAGCGGATGTCGTAGGGAATCACGCGCCCGTCGGTTTCGAGCGAAGAAATAACTTCCACCTGGCCCTTGTGGTGCAAATGCCCACCCTCGGCAATCGGGCGCATCACGTTCGGAATGTCGTCCACGCTGGCCGGTGGAAACAACAGGCCGTGCGGCGCCGGCGTGAGCCCGGTGGCATTGCATACCGCCGTGCTCTCGATGGCGGGTTTGGAACCATCGAGGAAGGAATTGAACATCTTCGGATTGAGTCCACCGGTTTTCGCCTGTTCCGGTGTGAGTCCGTAGTAGCCCCAAACGGTTTCCGGAGTGGATTGCGCGAAATGCGGCAGCCATTTATGGCCGCGGCCGGCAGCCACCACATTGAAGCCAGCGGCGCGCGCCCAGTCCACCAGATCGCAAATCAGTGCCGGTTGATCGCCATAAGCCAGGCTGTAGACCACGCCGGCTTCCTGCGCGCGCCGCGCGAGTAGCGGCCCGCACATTGCGTCGGCTTCCACGGTGACCATCACCACATGCTTGCCGTGTTTGAATGCGGCCAGCGCATGTTCGACAGCGACGATCGGGTTGCCGGTGGCTTCGACAATGATGTCGATCAGCGGGTGAGCGACCAGTGCCTGCCAGTCCTCACCGACATGCGTGAGTCCGGACGAGAACGCGGCGTCCAGCGACGGCGCGGCATAGCGCTCGGGCTTCCACCCTACGCGCGCCAGATTGGTTTGCGCATTCGCGGGCGAGAGATCGGCAATGCCAGCGAGGTGCAGGCCCGGCGTCTTCGGCACTTGCGCCAGATACATGGCTCCGAATTTTCCGGCGCCGATCAGACCCACGCGCAACGGCTTGCCTTGCGCGTCGCGCTCGCGCAGTTTGGAGTACAGATTCATTGCGTTCTCCGGCTAGGCCGCGGCCAGCGACTTCATCGCTTCTTCGGGCGTGCCGTCTTTCCACGGCAGCGGCACGTCATAGTCTTTCACCAGGCAATCATCGGGAAGGCACTCGATCGGCGTGAAGTCGCGGTGCGCGATGTATTCCGGACGCTTGAAACGGCGGATGTGATTGGAAACCGCGCACAGGCTCAGGTACACATTGATGCGGTCCCACGGCGACAGATTGCAGTTCGAGGCATGCACCAGGCAGGAGTGAAACAGGATCATCGAACCCGCCGGGCCTTTCGGCGCCACGATGCCGCCACGCTCGACCAACTTTCGGATGCTGTCGTGATTGATGGTCCACAACGGGTAGCTGGTGGTGGAAGTGTCGTGCTGCGCATCGAGTACGCCCAACTTGTGGCTGCCGGGAATGAACATCAGGGGGCCGTTGAACTCGTTTACTTCGTCCAGGAAAATCGCCACGTTCATTGCGCGCGGGTCGGGCATGTCGTCGTCGTTCTTCCAGGTGCCGTAGTCCTGATGCCACTGCCAGACATCGCCGTCGAAGGCCATCTTGCCGTTGACCTTAAACTGGTGCATGTAAACGGCCTCGCCGAAAAGTTCCCGGATTGGTTCGACCATGCGCGGATGGCGCGCGAGCTTGGCGAATTGTTTGTTGTACAGATGCGCGGCGAAATTGGTGCGCACCGCGTCGCTGCCTTTTTCGCGCACATTCTCCACCCGTCGCTGCGCGTAGAGCGCGGGAACTTCGTTGAGCAGGTTCTTGACCTCGGCGGGCGTAAACAGGCTGGGGAAAAACAGATAGCCGTCGCGATCAAACTGCCCGGCTTGCTCTTTGCTGAGTTTCATCGGATATCTCCTTGCGTCTGGGGCATCAAGTTTTCTTATTTCGTGAGGATACACGATGCCCGGTTTTACTTTCACGCGGAGACGACGGGGCATCGTGGCGCAGGCTGGCGTAACGGCCTGGCGCATCTTCGATAACTTTTAATCCCGCCCCAGGCTTGCGCGGCGGCACTTTCCCGCCACCGAAGCCGGCAATCCAGGCGCTCCAGTCGGTCCACCAGGAACCGGCATGTTTCTCGGCTGTGGAGAGCCACTCATCCGCGCTATCGCGCAGCTGGCCGTTGCTCCAGTACCAGTACTTGTTCGCCGCGGGCGGGTTGACGATGCCGGCGATATGGCCCGAGCCGCCAAGCGTGAAGCGGACCGGGCCGCGCAACAATTGCGCGCCGAAATACGTCGTCTTCCAGGGCGCGATATGGTCATCTATGGTGGAGATGAAATACGCCGGAATGTTGATCTTCGACACGTCTATCGCTTCACCGGCCACAGTGATGCCGCCGGGTTCGCGCAATTTGTTCTTCAGGTACATGTTGCGCAGATAGAAGGTGTGCATTTTCGCCGGCATACGGGTCGCATCGGAATTCCAGTACAGCAGGTCGAACGGGAACGGCTCCTTGCCCAGCAGATAGTTGTTGACCACGAAAGACCAGATCAGATCGTTGGCGCGCAGCATGTTGAAGGTTGACGCCATGTCGGAGCCTTCCAGATAGCCGCGTTTGGCCATTTTCTTTTCCACGGCGCTGACCGCCGCTTCGTCTACAAACACGCCCAGCTCTCCGGGTTCGGAAAAATCGATCAGCGTGGTGAAGAAGGTCACACTCTTCACCCGGCGCTCGCCTTTCGCGGCCAGCCACGCCAGCCAACAGGCGCTCAGCGTGCCGCCGAGGCAATATCCGATCAGGTTGATCTCACGCTCGCCGGTGGCCTTCTCGATCGCGTCGAGCGCGGCCTGCGGGCCTTCGAGCAGATAATCGTCAAAGGTCTTGCCGGCATGGGCTTCATCCGGGTTCACCCAGGAAATCACGAATACCGTGATGCCCTGGTCGAGCGCGAAGCGGATGAAAGAGTTCTTCTGCCGCAGGTCGAGAATGTAGTACTTGTTGATCCACGGCGGAACGATCAGCAACGGCGTCTTGCACACTTCTTTTGTGACCGGCTCGTACTGAATCAACTGCATCTGGTCGTTCTGATAAACCACCTTGCCCGGCGTGCTCGCCACGTCCACGCCCATGCGAAACGCTTTCGGGTCGGTCATGCTGATGGCGAGCTTGCCGTCGCCGCGATCAAGGTCCTGCAGCAGATGATTAAATCCGTCGAGCAGATTCTTGCCGCCGGTTTCTATCGTGGTCTTGAGCACCTGCGGATTGGTCAGCACGAAATTGGTCGGCGCCAGCGCGTCGATGTACTGCCGGGTAAAAAACTGCACCTTGCGCGCGGTCTGGGAATCAAGGCCCTCGACCTCGGACACCGATTTCTGGATGTTTTGCGCCGCGATCAGGTAGGACTGCCTGATGTAGTCGAACAGCAGATTGTTTTCCCACAACTCGCCCTTGAACCGGTTGTCGGCCTTGGCTGATTGCGCCATCTCCGGGGCCTTGCCACCCGAAGCCCTGAGCGCCGTGCTCTGCCAGAGCGTGTAATAGTCCTGCCAGAGGCGCATCGACATCTCGGCCAACTTGAACGGATCGCCCATCAGTTTGGTAGCGAGTTCGGTAAACGCCTTGCCGACACCGAGTTCGTCCACGGCTTCCTCGCCGGACTCTTTCGATTTCGCGGCGAGGTGTTCCTTGAACAGATGGTTGCTGCGCAACGCAATTTCAGCGAAGACGCGCGCGACTTCGCCCGGATCAACTGAAGGGGTGGGAGTTTTTTCGCTCATGTGACTAAGTTAATCCTGGCAAGACAACACTGCAAGCTAGAATTGAAAAAATTTGTTTACCGCTTCCGTTGCGATAGACGCGACTCGGCTGGAGCACTACCGTAAGTCTTGAACTTTTCCAGCACCACATCCATTTCCGCATCGGAAAGAATGACCGGATTGCCGACTTGCAACGCGCGCCAATACTGTTCGCACAAGGCCTCGACCTCGACAGCCAGCGCCAGCGCGCCCTTCAAATGCGTGCCAATGGCAATCATGCCGTGGTTGGCGAGCAGGCAGGCCTTGCGGTTTTCCAGCGCCTTGAGCGCATGACCGGACAGGGTCTGGGTGCCGAAAGTCGCATACGGCGCGCAGCGGATGCTGTTGCCGCCGGCCATGGCAATCATGTAATGGAAAGCCGGCACGTCCATGCCGAGGCAAGCCAGCGTGGTGGCGAAGCTCGCGTGCGTGTGCACCACGGCTGCGGTATCGCTTCGGGTGCGATAAATATCGAAATGGAAGCGCCATTCGGACGAAGGTGCGCGTTTGCCGCTGGCCGTCCCATCAGGGCCGATGAAAACAATATCGGCCGGTTTGGTTTCTTCGTAAGGCAATCCCGAAGGCGTGACCAGAAAGCCGTTTTTCCAGCGTGCGCTGACATTGCCGGATTTGCCGCGGTTGATGCCCAGCGCATTCATTTGCTGCGCGGTCGTAATAACTTGTTTTCTCAGTGGCAGTTCGCTCATGTTCAGGCGACTTTCCTGCGATACAGCGTCTGTAATCCATCCCGGCTCGCCGGCGCGATGCCGCGCTCGGTGATGATGGCGCTGATGAGCCGTGCCGGGGTGACGTCGAAGGCGGGATTGGCCACCCGGGTTCCCTCGGGCGCGATGCGCACATGGGCGATGCGGTTGTCCGCATCCAGCGCCTGCATGGCGGTGACCTCCGTGGCGGCGCGTTCTTCAATCGGGATTTCGCGCAAGGCATCGGCGATGTTCCAGTCGATACTCGGTGAGGGCACGGCGGCATAGAAGGGCACGGCGCAATCCCGCGCGGCAACCGCCTTGAGATAAGTGCCGATCTTGTTGCACACATCGCCTGCCGCCGTGACACGGTCGGCGCCGACCATGACCAGATCCACTTCACCGCGCTGCATCAGGTGCCCGCCGGCATTGTCCGAGATCAGGGTGTTTGGCACGCCGTGCTGCGACAGTTCCCAGGCGGTGAGCAGGCCCTGGTTGCGCGGCCGGGTTTCATCGACCCAGACATGCACCGGGATGCCGGCATCGTGGGCGAGATAAATGGGCGCGAGCGCAGTGCCCACGTCCACGGTCGCAAGCCACCCGGCATTGCAATGGGTCAACACATTCACCTTGCCTTTCTTGCCGGCGATGGCACGCAGCAGGGTGAGGCCGTGCCGGCCGATGGCGCTATTGAGCGCGATGTCCTCGTCCGCGATGCGCTGCGCTTCCAGCCAGGCGGCTTCGGCGCGCGCCGGCGCCGCGAGCGATTGCAGGTGCCCGGTCATGCGCTCGATAGCCCAGCGCAGATTCACCGCCGTCGGGCGCGTGGCGCCAAGTAGCGCGGCTGCGTGCTGCAAGCTGGCGTCCGATGCATCGGCGGACATTGCCAGCGCCAGACCGTAAGCCGCGCTGGCGCCGATGAGCGGCGCACCGCGCACCTGCATCGAACGGATGGCATGCGCGACCTCATCGCAGGCCGAAAGCCGCAGCGTATGAAATTCAAATGGCAGGCGCGTCTGGTCAATTATGGCAACGCGGTTCCCGTCGCGCCAGATGCTGCGATAAGCGACGCCGCTGACTTTCATGCGCCAAAGCGCCAGATGCCGGCGCTGTCGCGCGCGCGGGAAAGTTTACCCTGCAGCCAGAGGTAATTCAGGTGCGCGATGGATTCGCCCATGGCGAAGAAAATCTGGTGCGAGTCCAGGGTGCGCCGGAACAGCACCGGCAGCAGATCGGCGGCGGATTGTGGTTGCGCGCAGGCCTCGAGCACTTCGGCCAGGCGATCGCGATGATGATCGTGCAGCATCTGCACGCGCTGATGCGCGCCGTGGAACGGCAGGCCGTGCGAGGGCAGCGCCAGCGTGTCGGCGGGCAGTTCCTTGAAGCGGTCTATCGAGCGCAGGAACAGCCTGAGCGGGTCGCCCTCCGGTTTGATCGGCCACACGCTGATATTGGTGCTGATTTTTGGCAACAGCATGTCGCCCGAGATCAGCACACCGAGCGTTTTGCAGTAGAGCGCGGCGTGTTCCGGGGCATGGCCGTAACCCATGATCACGCGCCAAGTGTTGGCGCCGATGTCAATGTCGTCGCCATCGATCATGCGTACGAAGCGGGTTGGCGGTTCCCCAACGACCTTGCGATAGGAATTGCCACGCGCCGAGGTGTTGCCGCTGCGTTCCGCGTCGAGACCGTGCTCCGAAAACAGTGCCGCGGTCGCCTCGGAACCAAAACCGGGCATGCCGCCGTATTGCGCATGCGCGGTCAGGTATTCCGCCTCGGTCATCCACATCGGCGCACCGAAGCGCTGCGAAAGCCAGGCGGCGTTGCCAAAATGATCGGGATGGTAATGGGTCACCAGCACTCGCGTGAGGCCCGCGCTGCCCAGCACCTGGTTGAAAATGTTCTCCCAGTGCGCGCGGGTGTCGTCGAGCGCGATACCGCAATCCACCGCCGTCCAGCCCGGGCCGTCGCGCAGCAGCCAGAGGTTGATGTGATTGAGCGCGAAGGGCAGCGGCATGCGCAGCCAGTACACGCCGGGCGCGACTTCGCGCACGCTGCCCGCTGCGGGCGGTTCGGCGTGGGGAAAACGCAGCGGGCCGGCCACGTCGGCCGGGGCCGGAAGAACGTTTGTCTGCATGAACGGATACCAGGGAAGGGTGAGGCCGCGTTATAGTTCGATTCTACCTTGGGTGGACGGCGGGGCATGTCCGCAACAACAGGCACGAGAGGCAAAAACCATGAATAGTCCGGAGAACATTGCGATGGCGTCCTTTCCCACCCTGGATTTCGATCTGGGCGCGGACGTCGACATGCTGCGCGACACGGTGCGTCATTTCGCCGCGCGCGAGATCGCGCCGCGCGCTGCGCAAACCGACCAGAGCAACGAATTCCCGATGGATTTGTGGCGCAAGCTGGGCGAGTTGGGATTGCACGGCATTACCGTCGAAGAGAAATATGGCGGCACTGGCATGGGCTACCTCGCGCATGTGGTGGCCATGGAAGAAGTTTCGCGCGCCTCGGCCTCGGTCGGGTTGTCCTATGGCGCGCACTCCAATCTGTGCGTGAACCAGATCAACCGCAACGGCACCGAGGCGCAGAAGCGGCGCTATCTGCCGCACCTGATTTCCGGTGCGCACGTCGGCGCGCTGGCGATGAGCGAACCCAATGCCGGTTCGGACGTGGTCAGCATGAAATTGCGTGCCGAGCGCAGGGGCGATCACTACATTCTGAATGGCAACAAGATGTGGATCACCAACGGCCCGGATGCGGACGTACTGGTGGTGTACGCCAAGACGGATATCGCCGCCGCAGCCAAAAGCATCACGGCTTTTCTGATCGAAAAATCCTACCCGGGCTTTTCCACCGCGCAGAAACTCGACAAACTCGGCATGCGCGGCTCGAACACCTGCGAGCTGGTGTTCCGCGATTGCGCAGTGCCGGCGGAAAATGTGTTGGGTGAAGTTAATCGCGGCGTGCAAGTGCTCATGAGCGGCCTGGATTACGAGCGTGCGGTGCTCGCCGGCGGGCCGCTTGGCATCATGCAGGCTTGCCTGGATGTGGTGATGCCTTATCTGCATCAGCGTGAACAGTTCGGCCAGCCCATCGGCGAATTCCAGTTGATGCAGGGCAAAGTCGCCGACATGTACACCACCATGAATGCCTGCAAAGCCTATGTCTACGCGGTGGCGAAATCCTGCGATCGCGGCCAGACCACGCGCAAGGACGCGGCGGGCGCCATTCTGTACGCGGCGGAAAAAGCCACCTGGATGGCGGGCGAAGCGATTCAGGCCCTCGGCGGCAACGGCTATATCAACGACTACCCCACCGGCCGGCTGTGGCGCGACGCCAAGCTCTATGAGATCGGCGCGGGAACTTCGGAAATCCGGCGCATGCTGATTGGGCGCGAGCTGTTCGGGGAGACCGGCTGACCGCGGGCGAAGGATGGCAATGAAATCGGTGGATTCCGCGCAGTCGAACAACCTGGAGTTCCTGGTGGCCCAGGGCTTGCTCGACGGATTCAACCTGCACTACCGCATCTTCCGCGAAGCCTGCCGGCATGCGCGCGCCCTGTTCGAGGCGGGCGACTGGAATGCGATCCAGAAACTGTCCAGGGATCGCATCGCCTTTTACGATCAGCGCGTGGCGGAAACCGAGGGCTACCTGCGCCGCCGCTACAGCGCCGACGGTCTCGAAGACGCCCTATGGCAGCGGGTCAAGCAGGAATACATCGGTTTGCTGATTAACCACCGTCAGCCGGAACTGGCCGAGAGTTTTTTTAATTCAGTCAGTTGCCGGATGCTGCACCGGTCTTACTACTACAACGACTTCATTTTCGTGCGCCCGGCGGTTTCCACCGAGCACATCGACTCCGATCCGCCGTCCTACCAGAGTTATTATCCGGCGCGCACGGGATTGCGCAACACGCTGGCGGAAATCGCAGCCGGTTTGCACCTGCGCCGGCCATTTGCGAATTTCAAGCGCGATACCGGCTACCTGCTGCGCGCGGTGCGCCAGCACCTGGCGCGGCCTTTCGTGCCGGAACCCAATTTTCAGATTCAGGTATTGACCGCGCTGTTTTTCCGCAACAAGGGCGCTTATTTGCTGGGGAAAATCGTCAACGGCAACCATGAACATCCGTTCGCCGTGCCGATTCTGCATGACGCAAACGGCCAGCTCTATCTCGACACCATTCTGCTCGAGCGCGACAAGCTGTGGATTCTGCTCTCGGTGAGCCGCGCCTATTTCATGGTGGACATGGAAGTGCCCTCGGCCTATGTGCAGTTCCTGCATTCCATGCTGCCGGAAAAACCGCGCGCTGAAATCTATACCATGCTGGGCTTGCAGAAGCATGGCAAAACCATGTTCTATCGAGACTTCCTGCATCACCTGAAACACTCCGGCGATGACCTCGTCACGGCTCCCGGCATCAAGGGCCTGGTGATGCTGGTGTTTACCCTGCCCTCGTATCCTTATGTGTTCAAGGTCATCAAGGACCACATCGCGCCGCAGAAGAACATGGACCGCGACATGGTGAAGGCAAAGTACCAGTTGGTGAAGACGCACGACCGCGTCGGGCGCATGGCCGACACGCTGGAATACCAGTACGTGGCCTTCCCGCGTGCGCGTTTCAGCGCGGAACTGCTGGCGGAACTTCAGGCGCAGGCGCCTTCCATGGTGGAATTGGAAGGCGACACCCTCATCATCCGTCACCTGTATATCGAGCGCCGTCTGGTGCCGCTTAACATTTACCTGGACGGCGCCAGCGCGGCCCAGGCCGACCACGCCATCGACGAATACGCCACGGCAATAAAACAGATGGCCGCGGCCAACATTTTCCCCGGCGACATGCTGCTGAAGAACTTCGGCGTATCCAAGTACGACCGCGTGCTGTTCTACGATTACGATGAAATCCAGTACATGACCGAGTGCAACTTCCGGCGCTTTCCGCAGGCGCGCTCGATCGAAGATGAGATGTCCGCGGAACCGTGGTATACCGTCGGGCCGAACGATGTATTTCCGGAAGAATTCCTGCACTTCATGGCCAGCAGCGAGCACAATCGAAATCGTCTGCGCACACGGCACGGCGAACTGATGGCGGAAGAGTTCTGGAACGAAGCAAAGCACCGGATAGAGGCGGGCCAGATTCCGGACGTCTTCCCCTATCCGGAAAGCCTGCGTTTTGCGAACCGCTTCTCCGGGCGCTGAACGCTGTCCGATTAAACCACAATTTTTTTGATCTTTGAGGAGATAGTCATGGCAACCGATCCAATCGTCATCGTTTCCGCCGCGCGCACCCCGATGGGCGCGATGCAGGGCGAACTGAAAGATTTCACCGCGTCGCAACTCGGCGCTGCCGCCATCCGCGCCGCGCTTGAGCGCTCCGGCATCAAACCCGAGCAAGTGCAGGAAGTCATCATGGGCTGCGTGCTGCCCGCCGGTCAGGGCCAGGCCCCGGCGCGCCAGGCGTCGCTGGGCGCGGGCCTGCCGCTGTCCACCCACACCACCACGGTCAACAAAATGTGCGGTTCGGGTATGAAAGCGGCGATGTTCACGCATGACCTGCTGCTCGCTGGCAGCAACGACATCATGATCGCGGGCGGCATGGAAAGCATGAGCAACGCGCCTTACCTGCTGCCCAAGGCGCGCACAGGGTACCGCATGGGCCACCAGCAGGTGATCGACCATATGTTTCTCGACGGACTGGAAGACGCCTACGACAAAGGCCGCCTGATGGGCAGCTTCGCCGAAGATTGCGCCGGCAAGTACGCGTTCACCCGCGAGGAGCAGGATAAATTCGCCATTACTTCGCTGGAGCGCGCGCAGAAGGCGAACAAGGACGGCACCTTCGCCTGGGAAACCGTGCCGATGGCGATCAAAGCCGGCAAAGACGAGCGTTTCGTCGAACACGACGAAGCACCCTTCAAGGCCAACTTCGACAAAATTCCGCAGCTCAAGCCTGCATTCCGCAAAGACGGCACGGTTACCGCGGCGAATTCCAGCTCGATTTCCGACGGCGCGGCTGCGCTGGTGATGATGCGCCGTTCGATGTCCGACAAGCTCGGCCTGAAGCCGCTCGCCACCATCGCCGGTCATTCAACCCACGCCCATGAGCCGGGCTGGTTCACCACCGCGCCGGTGGGCGCGATCCAGAAACTGTTCGCCAAGACTGGCTGGACCGCGGACAAAGTCGATCTTTATGAAATCAACGAAGCCTTCGCCGTCGTCACCATGGCCGCCATGCGCGAACACAAACTGCCGCACGAGAAAGTGAACATCCACGGCGGCGCCTGCGCGCTCGGACACCCGATCGGCGCCTCCGGTGCGCGCATACTCGTTACGCTGATCGGCGCGCTCAGGAAGCACGGATTGAAGCGCGGTGTGGCCTCGCTGTGCATTGGCGGCGGTGAAGCCACAGCGATGGCGATTGAGCTCCTATAGAACCCAACACAGATACCCTAGGACGAAGTCCTCGGAGTACCCATTCAGGCACAGAGGTCACGGAGAAATACAAAACACAAGAGTGAAGGGTCGATTTGCCTTGGGAAAAGGCGTTCCGTTTTCCTCTGCGTTCTCTGCGTTCTGCGTGCCACTGTGTTGGATGTTGATTTGTATCCCGGAAAATAAAAATGGCCAGTGCAATCCAGTTTTACTACGACTTCGCTTCGCCCTACGGCTACATGGCGGCGACGCGGATTTCCACCATCGCAGCGCGACACGACCGTGTTGTGGAATGGAAGCCGATTCTGCTCGGCGCGGTGTTCAAAGTGACCGGCGGCCTGCCGCTGCCGAGCGTGCCGCTCAAGGGTGATTACAGCCGTCGCGACATGGAACGCTCTGCACGATTGGAAAAAATAGCGTTCAAGCTGCCGAGCAAATTTCCCATTGCCAGCCAGTCCCCGGCCAGAGTGATTTACGCGCTCGAAGCAGAAGGTGCGGCGCGGCAGGAGGAAGTCACGCTGGCGCTGTATCGCGCCTATATGGTCAACGACCGCGACATCTCCAGCCCGGAGATCGCCGCGGATGTCGCTGCGAGCGTCGGTATTGACCGGCAGCGGGCGCTCGACGTGATCGCCGATCCGGCAATGAAAGAGAAGCTCAAGGTCGAAACCGAAGCTGCCATTGCGCGCGGCGTGTTCGGCTCTCCTTTCATCATCGTCGATGGCGAGCCCTTCTGGGGCTTCGACCGCCTCGAACAGGTCGATCGCTGGCTGCGCGACGGGGGCTGGTAGCACGCCACCAGAAGAAATGGTCGTATCAGTTCGTTTTCTGTTTCATATAAGCCACCATGCCCGCCATTCAAAGCAAACTCAACCCGCGCTCCACGGAATTCATCGCCGCGCGCGAAGCGATGGCTTCCCAGGTATCCGACCTGCGCGAAAGAATCGCTCTCATCGGCAAGGGCGGCGGCGAGGCCGCTCGCGAAAAACACCTGGGCCGCGGCAAGCTGTTGCCGCGCGAGCGCGTGCGCCGCCTGCTCGATGCTGGCTCGCCTTTCCTGGAACTATCACAACTCGCAGCCTGGAACATGTACGACAACCAGGTCCCGGCGGCAGGCATCATTACCGGCGTCGGCCGCGTATCCGGGCGCGAGTGCGTCATCGTCGCCAACGATGCCACCGTCAAAGGCGGAACCTATTTCCCGATGACGGTGAAGAAGCATTTGCGCGCGCAGGAAATCGCGCAGCAGAACCACCTGCCCTGCATTTATCTGGTCGATTCCGGCGGTGCCAACCTGCCCAACCAGGATGACGTGTTTCCGGACCGCGAACACTTCGGACGCATTTTCTACAACCAGGCCAACATGTCCGCGCTCGGCATTTCGCAGATCGCCTGCGTGATGGGCTCCTGCACGGCCGGTGGCGCCTACGTCCCGGCAATGGCCGACGAATCCATCATCGTCAAAAATCAAGGAACGATTTTTTTGGCCGGCCCGCCGCTGCTGAAGGCCGCCACCGGCGAAATCGTCAGCGCGGAAGAACTGGGCGGCGCGGACGTGCACGCGCGTGTTTCCGGTGTCGTCGATCATTACGCCAACGATGATGCCCACGCGCTGGAACTCACCCGGCGCATCGTTTCCCACCTGAATCGCAAAAAGGAAATCAGCCTTGAATTGCGCGAACCGCGCGAGCCGGTTTACGACGCCACCGAACTGCACGGCGTGGTGCCCGCTGACGCGCGCAAATCCTACGACGTGCGCGAAATCATCGCCCGCATCGTGGACGCCAGCGAGCTCGACGAATTCAAGCCGCTCTATGGCGCCACCCTGGTGTGTGGCTTTGCCCACATACACGGCTATCCGGTCGGCATCGTCGCCAACAACGGCATCCTGTATTCGGAATCCGCATTAAAGGGCGCGCATTTCATCGAACTGTGCGCGCAACGCGGAATTCCGCTGGTGTTTCTGCAGAACATCACCGGTTTCATGGTCGGCAAAAAATACGAAGCCAGCGGCATCGCCAAGGACGGCGCCAAGCTGGTCACCGCCGTATCCTGCGCGCGCGTGCCAAAATTTACCGTCATCATCGGTGGCAGCTTCGGGGCCGGCAATTACGGCATGTGCGGCCGCGCATTCAGCCCGCGCTTCCTGTGGATGTGGCCGAACGCGCGCATCTCGGTGATGGGCGGCGAACAAGCCGCCGCGGTGCTCGCCACCGTGAAACGCGACGGGATCGAAACCGCCGGCAAGACCTGGAGTAGGGACGACGAAGAAGCCTTCAAATTGCCGATCCGCGCGCAATACGAAACCCAGGGCCACCCCTACTACGCCAGCGCCAGATTGTGGGATGACGGCGTGATCGATCCTGCCGATACGCGCATGGTGCTGGGGTTGGGATTGTCGGCGGCGCTGAATGCACCGATTGAAGAGACGAAGTTCGGGGTGTTCAGAATGTAAGAACCGCAAACGAATACTTGGGCGCCGTTAACTTGTAACGGCCGGTGCGGCGCGTGCCATGGTGGAATTGAGTGAGGATTGATCATGCCGATTTTGTCCATGTTCTACGGCATCGTGGTGCGGATGTATTTCTTCGATGACAAACAGCACCATGTTGCTCATATTCATGCCGAGTGCTCTGGTCGCGAGGCAGTGTTTTCGATTGCGAGCGGGGAGGTCCTGGCGGGTGATCTGCCTTCCGGGAAGGCGAGACTGGTGCAAGCATGGATCGAAATCCATCGTGACGAACTCCAAGCCGACTGGGAGTTGGCGGTCAACGGCGAGGAAGTGTTTAAGATAGAACCGCTGAAATAGGAGGATCAATGAATCCACATGTCAAATCTGTCCATCCGTTGGACGACTACGAGTTGGAGATATCGTTCGAGAACGGCGAGTCGCGGAAATTCGACGTGAAACCTTATCTCGGCCGCGGAATATTCGTGCGCCTGCGCGACCTCGCGGTCTTTCGCGGGGTACGGGTCGTTGCAGGTTCCATCGAGTGGCCGGGCGGCCTCGATCTGAGCTATGACACTCTCTACGTCGAAGGCAAGCCGAACATTGCACAAGCACTGGATGCCGAACAGTTCCATTGACGCGGCGCGCAACAGGTCACGCGCGGGTCATGGGTGTCGAACAAGCCGCCGCTGTGCTGGCACAGGTCAGGCACGACGGCCTCAAAAAAGCCGGCAAGGCGTGGAGCAGTGCAGACGAGGAGGCTTTCAAGGCACCAATCCGCGCGCAGTACGAACGCCAAGGCCATCCTTACTACGCCAGCGCCAGATTATGGGGCGATGGCGTGATCGATCCGGCCGACACCCGCATGGTGACCCTGCCCTGGTTTCACGTACATCAGATTGTTGGTAAATTTCTGATGAACGGAGGGCGAAATGAGCAAGAAAGAGGTAACGTCTCGGCAGTACACCGACGAGTTCAAGGTCGAGGCAGTCAGGCTGGGCGAGTCGAT
>JANLTJ010000110.1:0-2107 GCA_031362885.1 Betaproteobacteria bacterium | reverse complement strand
GAAGAAGGCATACAGTTACCCGACCCTCGCGCAAATCGCGGGTCATGCGCTCAACAGCATCTTTCTCGACGGATTGGAACTGGATATCGAGCGCATGCAGCGTATCAACAATACGGTTCGCATTATCCCGGCCGAGCAGCGCGCAAAGCATAATCTGGCTTTGCGCGAAGTGGATATTCTCGTCATCTCGCCGAGCGCGGAAATCGACAAGATCGCCGCCCAGCATGCCCAGTCGCTGCCGCGCGCAATCGGTTTCCTGATGCGCGCAATTGGTGCTACACGACGCGGCGGCTCCACTCTGGTGAGTTACCTGCTGTTCGAGCGCCCTTTTTGCCGGGCGCTGATTGCGCTGGGCTATAAGGACGCGATGGCAAGGCGCGAGGAAATAGTGCGATTCATCCGTGCCGCGCCGACCCACCAGGAACCCGATGTGGCAGAACCAGGTGCCGCAAGCCTGCCGGAGCGCGTTCCGCTTTGACCTTAATCGGGCTTCACAGCCGATGGTCGCTTGGATTACCATAAGCCGGTCGAGGTTCTTTGTACCGGGAAACGGACGCGACCATTATCGTCCACAACTGGAATCGGCGATGCGAGAAATTCAATTCAACGACGGAGAGGTTTTCATGAGCAAGAGTCAGGACGCCAAGAAAAGCACCAAGAAGCCGCCGAGCAAGACACCGAAAGAAAAAAAAGAAGCCAAGAAGCTGAAGAAGGCTGAACGAAAGCATTGATTTGGAGGGGCGAGGGGCGCAGCGCGGCGGAAAAAATTCCCTTGTACCCCTGTACCTCAGGCATTCACCGCACCGTCCCTTGAACCTTCGCGCCTAATCCTTTTTGCCAGAGTTAAGCAGTCCCTGCCCACCCTTGGGCGGATGGGCACGGATTGCTTCCTCGTTTGGCACGATGCCCCAGCCTGGCCGGTCAGGCATGACCAGATGGCCATCGACGAATTCCGGGACGTGGTCAAACAATTCGTGGTCCCAGGCAATGCGGTCGATGTCGGTCTCCATGATGCGAAGGTTCGGCACCGCCGCGGAAAAGTGTGCATTCATCATCGTGCACAAGTGACCGTAGAAGTTATGCGGCGCGACATTGACCTCGTGTGCTTCCGCCGCCGCCGCGATTTTCATCGACTGCCACACGCCGTTCCAGGGCGTATCGACAATGGCCACATCCATGGCCTGTTCGCGGAAGTAGGGCATGAATTCGTGCAAACCCAGCAGCGTTTCGCAGGAACTGATCGGATGCGGGCTCTGCCGGCGGATATAGCCCAGCGCTTCCGGTACGAAGGAATCGATTTCCACCCAGAAAATGTCGAGATGCGCGATCGCGCGCAGGATCTTCAGGTAGCCTTCGGTCTTGGCGTTGAAATTCAGATCGAGCAGAATGTCCACATCCGGGCCCGCGCCTTCGCGTAGCGCCTCCAGGTGCATGACGAGATCGCGCAGCACGTTTCGTTCGGTATTGAGGCCGGTCTCGAAGGGTACGCCGAAGCCGGGCCGCCAGCCGCGCGCGTTCTTCTGGTTCGCGTCGTAGGTGAAAATGTTGGTCTTGAGCGCCGTAAATCCCTTCTCGCGCACTTCGCGCCCGAGCGCCTTGACCCCGGCCAGGTCCGTGATCGCCGGTTTGTACCAGGCCGGTTGATTGATGCGCCAGGTCGCGCAATGCGACCAGTACACGCGAATACGGTCGCGAATCTTGCCGCCCAGGAGCTCGTAGACCGGCACGCCCAGGCCCCTGGCCTTGGCATCAAGCAGGGCATTTTCGATCGCGCCCATGGCCAGCGCGACGACACCGCCGGAAGCCGGACGCGTGGCGCAATACAGGTCGGCGTAAATGCGTTCATGCTCACTGACATCCTGCCCGATGACGCGAACAGACATCTTCTCGATGACCGTGCCCACGCCGGGGGCGCCGAATCCCTCGTCGAATTCACTCCAACCGACAATGCCGGTATCGGTGGTCAGCTTCACGAAGTGGTAGTTGCGCCAGCCGGCGTCGCAGGACAGAGTTTCAATGCGCTTGACTTTCATGATTTCCTCCCGGGAAGTTTGAGTTTATGTCGTGAACCTTTTGCTTCCGCCGCGTACCGGCCAGACATTGCGAA
>JANLTJ010000084.1:0-5260 GCA_031362885.1 Betaproteobacteria bacterium | reverse complement strand
GTGTTCTCCGGGCTCATGCCGGTGCCCATTGTCACCCAGGCAGTCCATTGACCCTGTAAGCGCAACGCCTCTGCGCTTGTGACGGGAGATCAGCGCCCATAAGCTGAGCCACAGGCTCGTCTCGAATCGAGGCACAATCGGAAAATCAACGCGCCAATCGGACATCGGCTGCCACAACGGCACGCATGAAGCGGGCTCCCCAGCCCCCGCCCTCCCGGTAATTCTTCCCACCGGGTTACTTCCCAAAGATATATTTTCTAGGCGGCCCCACCGGCGCTCAGGGGCCGGGCTCGTCCAACAAACGGTTCAGATCGTGGCTTCGCACGATCTAACCTTATTCGTTGGGTCTCGCTGGCGGCGTTACGCTGCAAGTTCGATGTACTCGACCTGACTGGTCGGCTCCGGTACGGCGATTCCGTCCTCGCGCATACCTTCGATGTGGAAGGTGATTGCCTCTCGAATTTCGCTTTCGACTTCCTCAACCGTTATGCCTGTTGCGACACAACCGGGAAGATCAGGAACGTAGGCGGAGTAGTTGCCTTCGGCCTTCTCGATGACTACGGCGTACTTCATCTTGAACCTCGCTACTTCAGCCCTGCTTGCTTAAGGATACTGTTCTGAGTGCCCGGTGCCAGATCATCACTCGGCTTGCCTGGAACGGTAACCCGTCCGGGCTTGAATTCGTGCTTGAACTGGCGGTGACTGCCTCGTTGCGCAACCAAGAACCAGCCTTCCTGCTGCAGAAGTCGGAGGATCTCGGCTACCTTCATTTCGCCAGCATACACGGGCCCGCGCAGCTGACTGCGTACCGAGGTGCCGGCCCGCGCCAGTGGGTCTTCGCGAGGCCTACGTGATTTAGCGGACACGACGTGTCCAATAACCTGGCCCACTGTCCAATAACCTGGACCCTGAGAAGTCAAAAACCTGCCTGCGTTTACCGGGTTGAACCATTTGCCAGTTTTATTCGTGACCATAAAGCGACTCGAAAAAGGACATACGGTTAGCGGTGGGATTTACGACGGCCGGATTGCCTGAATCCGGCGCATCAGCCGTTCACCACGTCTTATCGATCCTCAATTCGAAATTCCCGATCCCGCTTCTTTCTCTCATCCCTATTTCTTCATTTCTGTCGTCGTTCGCAGCCGCTCGGCGAGGGTCTTCAGCAGCGCGATGGCAAAGTCCGGCCTGGTCTTGACGAGATTCAGGAAATCGTTGCGGCCGATGGACAGCAACTGGCTTTCGGTTTCGGCGCTCGCGGTCGCTGCGCGTACCGCCTTATCGACCAGCGCCATTTCGCCAAAGGTGCCGCCGGGCCCGACCCGCTGGACGACGGTTCCCTTGATCGACACCGCGACGGTGCCACGAACGACAATGTACATTGACGCGCCGGCATCACCCTCTTTCATGATGACTCGGCCTTCCGGAAAGGTTTGTGGCGGTTTTGCATTGAACGCCGAGACCAGTTCTTCCATCATTTTCTTGTCGAAGACCCGCAATGCGTCTCGATCATTCGCACTTGCCAACGCGGTGCCGGGTTTCATCAGCGCGATTGTCAGGCGCAACCGGTTGTTCATGATGTTCATCAGCATGAGCGCGAACTCCGGCGAGGTCGTCTGCAAGGCCTGCTGGAACTGTTCGGCATTCAAGACCCGCACCTGGCAGAACTTGCGGGCCATTGCCGATGCGGTGCGCGGCTGTTGGGTAATGACCGCGATCTCGCCGAATATCTCGCCGGGTTTGACGATGTCGAGCGTTTTCTTGTTGCGAATCAGAGCGACTTCGCCTTCGACCAGGTAGTACATCTTGTCGCTGGTCTTGCCTTCGCCAAAAATACTTTCCATCTCGGCAAAGTTTTCAGTTGTGCCGAACGCTTCAAAACATTTGCGCGCAACCGCCGGGTCGTAGCCTTCTTCCTGGGCGGTGGATTGGGTGAAGTCGAGGTCCATGAGATTCCGGGGTGAGGAATGTGGGGCGAAAAGGCGAGTGTTATGCCGGACAATTCTAGATGAATTTCAGGGACCGGCGAAGCGCGAGGAGTGATGGTTGACGATGACCCAGCGCCCGCCCTCACGGCGATAGGTGAAGCTGAAACGCAGGGGAGTCACGACTTCTTCGCCATCCACGGGATTACGCGAGGTGTAGTAGCCGGAGTTGGTGGCGATGTCGCCGTACAGACGCACGTGGTGCTCACCCAAAAACATGCGCAGCTTCGGACGTTTGGCTGCGGACTCCTGGAAGTACTCGAGTATTTCTTCCGGTGTGGTGCGAATGGTTTTGGACACCGTTCCCCAGAGTATCCCGTCTGGCGCGTAAAGCGCCGCGATGCGCACAGGATCACGGGTATTGAAAGTGCTGATCCACTCGGCCGTGGCGGCAGCGACTTGCGCGCGGGCAGCCTCATCGGTGTGCTCGCCGGCATACACGCCGTGTGCGAACAGCACGGTCAGTATTGAGATTATTGCTTTCAAAGTTCGTATCCTTTCGGGGCAACAAAGGGTTGAAAATCGCGCTCCAGGAAACGCGCAGCGGCAATCGTGGCGAGGTCGCCGTATTGCGGTCCAACGATCTGCACGCCTATTGGCAATCCTTCCCTGTTAAATCCGGCCGGGGCGACGGTCGACGGCAGACCGGCCATGCCGGGGAAGCCGGCCCAGAATAACTGCGTGGTGGAGGGTTGCGGTTTGCCGTTGACCATGACCATGCGTTCCCAGCGTTCGCCTTCCTGATTGTGCGGGAATGCCGCGGTCGCGGCGGCGGGGCAGAGCAGCAAGTCCCAGTCGCGGAAAAACTCTGCCCAGGCGTGGCGAATCTGCTCGCGCTTTTCGTGCCAGGCGTGCCACTCGCGCACCGGCATGGTGTTGGCGCGCAGCAGCCAGGCGGTGTAGCGGTCATCTCCCGGTGCGAGCATTCCGGCAAGCTCGACTTGGCGCGCGAACTGCTCGTCGCTCAACGCCGAGGAGGTTGCCCCGCGCAGCAAGTGGATGAAGGTGCGATGCGCATCGTGAAAATCGAAGTCCGGACGCGCGGTCAGGCTGACTTTCGCGCCCCGTTTTGAAAAGGCCATGGCGGCGGCATGCACGGCCGACTGCACGCTGTCGTCGACTTCCGCAGTCGCGGCGCTGGTCAGCACGGCGACTTTCAGTTTCCGGATTTCGGTTTTTGGGCGGGCGAACGTAATCTTCAGCCCGCGTGCGTCCAGCTCGTCCGGCTGCGCGATCAGCTTCAACGCAATTTCGAGATCGTCGGCACTACGCGCCAGCGGGCCGATCACCATCATGTCCTTGACGCCCAGATTGGGCGGCAAGTTGTGGCCGTGGCTCGGGCAGAGCTTGAAGGTCGGCTTGTGGCCGAATACGCCGCAGTAATGGGCGGGATTGCGAATCGAGGCGCCGATGTCGCTGCCGAGTTCCAGCCCCGTCAGTCCGGCTGCAAGCGCCGCTGCCGCGCCGCCGGATGAACCGCCCGGCCCGCAAGCCAGGTCCCAGGGGTTGTTGCTTGTCCCGTAAACCGGATTGAACGTCTGCCAGTCCGCCAGCATGACCGGTACGTTGGTCTTGCCGAACACAATCGCGCCGGCGTCCATGAGCCGCTGCACCGCGAGCGCGTTGCGTTGCGCGACGTTGCCTTTCATGTCCGCGCGACCCCAAGTGGTCGGCAGGCCGGCCAGATCGAAGGATTCCTTCACCGTCATCGGCACGCCGTGCAGTGGCCCCAGCCAGTTGCCTTTTGCAGCCGCACGATCTGCCTTGCGCGCCTGCGCTCGAGCACGCTTTGAGTCGAGTACCACGATGGCGTTGAGGCCGGGATTCAGACGCGCGACCCGCGCCAGGTAGAGGTCGAGCAGCTCGACACAGCCTATTTTTTTGCGCCGGATCAGGGCAGCGAGTTTTTTTGCCGGCAGAAAAGCGATGTTCATGTTGTCAGTACTCGCGGCGAATGGGCGGAAGTCTTTTAACCCTTAAATTATGAGATGGTTGCCGGATATTCCAAGCCTTTCCGCCCAAGCTTACCCGAGGTCGGGTGCAGGCCCAACATGCGACTTGCCGAGTTGGCGCAATCAATCGATGCATGCCTGCATCAATCCTGTCTCGAGATGGGCGTGTTGCCGATATGGCTGAACGGAAGAGACAGCGGACCGAAGCGCGTGCCGGCGTCGATCGAGCCGGAAACCTGATAAGCGATCTGGTCGCCGCGCAGCAGATTGATTAGCCCGAGTCCGACGGCGCGCGGCGAGATGGATATCGGAATATCCAGAGTCGCTGCCTGCCCTGCCGCGAGGTTGACCGGATTCTCAAGCCGGGTGCCACCGACATCCAGCCCGCCGAGAGCGAAGCTGACGCCGAGCCGGGTCAGATCGAGAGCAAACTGGTTGGTATTCTTCACCTGTAGCTTTACCGAAGCCGTCATCTTGTCCAGGCTTAACTTGCCAATGGCGAGCGAACTCATTTCGACTTGCGGCACGGCAGGCACCGGCAGTTCGCCCGACTTTGACAGCGGCAGTTTCAGCAGGCCCAGCACCGGGGCCTCGACGCCCAGAGTCAGATCCGCCTGATAGGGCAGGATTGATCCGGGTTTTACGTTCTTCAGGGTTTTTATCAGCGAGGCGAAGGTGATCCGCGCAGGCAGCCGCACGACGCTGGCGCCGCGCGCAGGCACCGACCCGGAGGGCTTGATGTTTCCTTGCAACAGGATGCTGCCGCTGCTTGCCAGGGAGTAAGCCAGATCCAGCAAGGGCAGTTCCACCGCGTAGGGATTGGAAATCTCCACGGTAAAGACGAGGTCGATATTCTGCAGGGAGAAATTATTCAGCTCCGTGGCAATGATGCGCGCGGTCGGTTTGGGGGCGGAGTCCAGAATGCCTTCGAGACTCTGGCAGCCGCCGAGTAATGCAGCGCAAATCAGCGCTGGAACAGCCAGGTAATGGTTGAATTGAGATTGCACGTTTGAATTGGCCGGGTAATGTGTCTCCATGCTAACTCAGAACGGCCATTGGATAGGCAATGTTGCGCCGCTCGTGCATCGCCGCGGCAATTCAATCCATCGCGGGCCCTGCGGCATGAGCGCTTTGCTTGTTCCCGTCGCCGGAAACCCGATAGAGCGCGATACATCCGGTATTGGTGATGGTCAAGCCTGGCGCATTGCCTATCTCACATCGTCCGGACTGAACAGCGGTTTGCGCCCTTGGCCCTGGTCTTGCGCGCCTTGTCCCTGGTTTTGCCCATCCGCGTCGAAAATGCCTTCCAGTTCCCTGGCGGCATCT
>JANLTJ010000149.1:0-11589 GCA_031362885.1 Betaproteobacteria bacterium | reverse complement strand
CTCAAGCGCATCCCGAACCGCTTCCAGCTCACGCTGACCGCGACTTACCGCGCGCGCCAGCTCAGCTCGGGCGCCACGCCCCTGGTGGAACCGAACCGCGACAAATTCACCGTGATCGCGCTGCGCGAAATCTCGGTCGGCAAGATCGGCGTCGAAGTCCTGCGCCGCAATCCGGTGATTGCCACGGCGCCCGCGGCCGCGGCGCCTGCCATTCCGCCCGCCTCACCCGCGACACCCACGACCTAGGGTAGATCAAGCCGCTTTGGGGGGCGGCTACACCGGCTTGCCGGTGTCCTGCGTGTACCGGCAAGCCGGTATCCAGGTCTAAACTCCCCCCATGGCTGCAGTTCCCGTCCTCGACGAAGCCCGCTTCGGCTATCTGAAGCCGACGGATGTCGCGCGCCTGGCGGAGGCCTATCGCTTCTCCGGCGCCGCACACGCAGGGCAGACGCGCCAATCGGGCGAGCCCTACATCTCGCATCCGCTCGCGGTCGCCGAGATCCTCGCCGGCTGGCATCTCGACAGCCAGGCGCTGATGGCGGCCCTGCTGCACGACGTCATGGAGGACACCTCGGTCACCAAGGCCGAGATCTCCGATACGTTTGGAAAACCCGTCGCCGATCTGGTGGACGGGGTGTCCAAGCTGGACAAGATCGAATTCCAGTCGGCCGAGGACGCGCAGGCCGAGAACTTCCGCAAGATGCTGCTGGCGATGGCGCGCGACGTGCGCGTGATCCTGATCAAACTGGCCGATCGCCTGCATAACATGCGCACCCTTACGGTGATGCAGCCAAAGAAGCGCGCGCGCATCGCGCGCGAGACACTCGAAATCTATGCGCCGATTGCCAACCGCCTGGGATTGAACGAACTGTTCCAGGAATTGCAGGAACTGGCGTTTCGCCACCTTTACCCGAATCGATTCACGGTGCTGTCCAAGGCCCTGTTCAAGGCACGCGGAAACCGGCGCGAGGTCGTGGACAAAATTCTCGATGCCGTCAAACAGAAACTGGCGGACAACCGCCTGGAGGCCACGGTCACCGGCCGCGAGAAGAATCTCTACAGCATCTACAACAAAATGCAGGAGAAAAATCTGTCGTTCGCCGAGGTGTTCGATATCTATGGATTTCGTGTCATTGTCAAGGATGCAGCGGCATGCTATCTGGCGCTGGGCGCCCTGCATCAACTCTACAAACCCATCGCGGGAAAATTCAAGGACTACATCGCGATCCCAAAAGCCAACGGCTACCAGTCGCTGCACACCACGCTGTTCGGACCATTCGGCACACCCATCGAGATCCAGATCCGAACGCAAGTAATGCACAAGATTGCCGAGGCCGGAGTGGCATCGCATTGGTTGTACAAGGAAACTGACGCTCAGATAAATGAGTTGCATCTGAGAACGCACCAGTGGCTGCAAAGCCTGCTGGAAATGCAGACCGAGTCCGGCGATTCAGTTGAATTCATGGAGCATCTCAAGGTCGATTTGTTTCCGGACGAGGTCTACGTATTCACACCCAAGGGCAAGATCTTGTCGCTGCCGAACGGCTCGACCTGCGTGGACTTCGCCTACGCGGTGCACACCGACATCGGCAACAGTTGCGTGGCCGCGAAGATCAATCACGAACTGGCGCCCCTGCGTACCGAGCTCAAGAATGGTGATCGTGTCGAGGTTATCACCGCAGCGCACGCCAGGCCCAACCCCGCCTGGCTCGGTTATGTGGTCAGCGGCAAGGCGCGCTCGCATATTCGACATTTCCTCAAGACCACGCAGAACGAGGAGTCCTATCAGCTCGGCGCGCGCCTGCTCAGTCAGGCCCTCACCGCTTTGAAAACCGACCCGGACAAAGTGACCGATGCGCAGTGGGAAAAACTGCTCAAGGAGAACAGAGGGCAATCGCGCCAGGAGATACTGACCGACATCGGACTCGGCAAGTTGCTTGCGATCGTGATTGCCCGGGAGTTGCTGTCCATCGGCACACCCGAAGGCGAGAGCGCCGAAAAACTTCCAGGCAGTCTGGTCATCCGCGGATCAGAAGGCATGGCCTTGCAATTCGCCAAATGCTGTCATCCGATTCCGGGCGACCCGATCATCGGCTTCCTCAAGAAAGGCCACGGCCTGGTGGTGCATACCCACGATTGTCCGGTCGCGCGCAAAACTCGTGGTGACCCAGCAAAATGGCTGGACGTGGAATGGGCCCCGGATACGATCAAGCTTTTCTCGGTCAACATCAAAATGGTGGTGTCGAATCGTCGGGGCGTTCTGGCCAAAGTCGCGGCAAGCATCAGCGAAACCGGCTCGAATATCGACAACGTAAATCTGGAGCCCGGCGATTCCAGCGCCTATACCGTGATCCAATTCACGCTACAAGTGCACGACCGCCAGCATCTGGCCGGGGTCATGCGCAGCTTGCGGCGCGTGCCTGAAGTCTTCCGCATCTGGCGGCTAAGGGCGTGAATGTAATTTCGTTGCAACCCTGGGCGGAATCACGGTGCGATCAATTCCGGTTGCGCATTTTCCGGCAGCCGTATAATTTGGTTCGGAGTATTCGCAAGAGAATCAGTGATGAAGCGAGTCTGCGCCGCGTATGTTTTACTCATCTTCGCCATCACAGCGACCGCCGAGGAATCGTCCCGGGTTCCTGGCCCGCGCAGCGAATCGCTCGAACTGCCCGGTTTGACGGCCGGATGCCATGTCTGCGAATGGCGCCCCAAATTCAACCAGATGCCGGCATTTAACGAATGCGGAACTAGCGCGTCGGGCGATGTGAGCGTGGGGCTGTTTGAATGTGGCTTCGCCGCGGACTGTAAGCGCGAGTGCCGATTTATCCGCTGCGGAACACTATAAACCAGGGCCAACCTTCGCTTCATTCTGTCGCGCCCAAGCTGGCGGGATTTCTGTTGTGTGGTCGCTGAACAGCGACAATTCTATTCCTGGGTAAACCAACACCCGGTCATGCTCCCGCAACGGCACGGGCTAACTCATTGACTGCTTAAAAAATTGCCGACGGCTTGTTCGAATGGCATAAGACTTGCCATGCACATCATTTCAATGCGTGAATTCGCGAGGTGGCATGCCATGATGTTCGACACATTCTCCGTTTGGATCAATCGCCCGACCAGAGGAATCCGGTTCTTTCTGCACGAAGGAATTCAAACCCTGTCCCATCTGCTGCTCCTCTGCCTGTTGCTGCTGGGTTTCGGCGGGATGGTCTTCAAGACCCTGGGCAGCGGCGGCTGGCTACATGCCTTGCTTGGAAATCTTTGGGATCACCGTGCAGCCGCGGCAGCCCTTGCGGTGCTCGCAGGCGCCGCAGTGACGATGGGCGCCAAGCGCTATTTCGACAACGTATCGCTGATCGGAAAGCGTGCCGAATTCCTAGTCTACGGTTGTGTTGCGCTCGGTTTGTATTTTGCCTTCAAGCTCATCGTAACTGGAACGCTTTAACATTGCTGAACCAGCAGCGGAAACGCAGAGCGACGACGGCGTAGCCGGGAACTCGCTCGAAAAGTAGAAAGGCCGCGTTGCCACGGCCTTTTTTGGTGCAGAAATCAACCCCGTTAAGGCCGTTCCATCTTGCAGGTCGTGGGCAGATGGGTTTCCTTCGCCTCGATGCGGCCCTCGGTTCTGAATCCCATGCCGGTGCGCTCAACATCGTACTTCGCGCCCTTGCCGCCTGATTTCACGAAACTGGAAATGAACAGGGGCTGCACCAACTGGTGATTGTCGGCGCGAATTTCGACTTCGCCGGTGATCGCCTGATGCTTCATGCCTTCCAGTGCCCTGGCCACTTTGGCCGGATCCGTCGATTTTGCCTGATTCATCGCTTTGACCAGCATCTCGACTCCATTCTTCAGCGACAGAAAAAAGATATCGTCCTTGGCGTCAGGGAAACGCTTGCGATATGACTCGGTCAGAGCGTCGGAATCCTTGCCGCCATAGTTGGTGTGCCACATGCTGACCTGGCGGATGTCCTCGCCGGCCTGGCCGATGGCGGTCGGTCCGCCGACGATGCCGGCATAGTAGGTGAAGAAGTCGGCCTTCAACCCGGATTCCTTGGCTGCCTTGACCAGCAACGACAGATCAACACCCCAGTTGCCGGTGATGATGCTGTCGGCGCCGGCAGCTTTTATTTTCGAAACATAGGGTGCGAAGTCCTTTACCTTGCCGATCGGATGCAAATCGTCACCAACGATTTCAATATCCGGGCGTTTTTGCGCCAACATCGCGCGGGCTGCCTTGGAAACGCCCTGACCGAATGCGTAGTCCTGATTGATCAGATAAACCTTCTTGATGGTTTTCTGGCCGGTAATGTAGGTGGTCAGGGCCTGCATCTTCATATCCGTATCCGCGTCGAAGCGGAAATGCCAGAAGCTGCACTTGTCGTTGGTGAGGCTGGGGTCCACCGCGCCGTAGTTTAGAAACAGGACGGCCTGCTCGGGATTGCGCGCGTTGTGCTTGGTCACGGCATCCGAAAGCGCGATCGCCACGTTCGAGCCGTTGCCCATGAAAAAATAGCGGATGCCCTTGTCGGTAATCTGCTTGAGCGAAATCAGCGCTTCCTGCGGGCTGCTCTTGGAGTCGAAGGTTTCGAGCTCGAACTTGCTGCCGCCCAGCACGCCGCCAGCGGCGTTGACCGCTTCGATAACCAACAGCATCTCGCGCGCGCCGTGCTCGCCGACATTGGCGAACGGCCCGGACAGCGGATCGAGATAGCCGATTTTGATCGTGTCCGCGGCCCACGCCCCGGCACCAAACTGCAACATCGCCAGCAATACAAATGCAACGCGCAAAACTTTCCTGACCTGCATGGTTTCTCCTCCGTGGAGTGATTTGTTTTGAGATTCGATCCCGACACCTGGTCTGCTGCCGCAGGCTAAAGACCGCGCAGTGCCCGAACCTTTCCATTATCGCACCGCTTTGAACGCCGTCCCGTCGCTTTCGTTTACGCCGCCAGTTGTCCGGCAACAGATCCCGCCACTTATAGCATTGTGGATTCCCGTCGTTTGCGCACTGGATTCGACAGGTGGCCCAGGCCCTCAATGCGGCATTCGGCCAAATCGCCATCACGGATCACGACCGCGCCAGGCGTGCCAGTGCTGATGATGTCGCCCGGATACAGGGTCGATACCTGCGAATAAAACGCGACCAGGTAAAGAGGCGAAAAGGCCATGTTGGCGACGATATTCTCGCGATGCAGCTTCCCGTTGTTATACGTGCCCACCTTGACCTTGAGCACGTCGGGTACTTCGTCCGGAGTAATCAATTCCGGGCCAAACGAGAAAAAAGTGTCGAAATTCTTCGCCCGCGTCAAGAATCTCGGGTTCTTCTGCAGGATGTCTTCCGCTGTCATGTCCAATATCAGGCAATAGCCGGCAATGTACTGCGCCGCCTGCTGCTCGGAAATGCAAAAGCACTCGCGCCCGATGATTATGCCGATCTCGGCCTCTGCGGTCACCCGCTCGGACTGCGGCGGCAGCGCGATATCATCACCGGGGCCGATAATGGTGTTATCGCATTTCATGAACGAGGCCGGCTCGGTCGGAAATGGCGCATTCAGATCCGCCGCATGGTCGCGATAGTTCAGGCCAATGCCTAATATCTTGCGCGGGTGCCGGTACAAAGGCCCGTATCGCACCGAAGCCGGGTCGAGCTTGACCGGCGTCTGCCCGGCGTCGACCAGAATGCACCGGTCGAGGCCCTGGACGATGAGGGTATGGAGATCCTCGGGCCAGGACTTGCGTAGATGGGTGTTGATCGCCGATACCGGGACGATGCCTGACGAAGTGACCACCGCAGCCTGCTCCCGAGTGTCGCGGTTAATGGTGCACAAGCGCATGCTGCCTCCCTGTCTTCATTGGTGAATTATACTTTTCAGGGCCGCGACAAGAACGGCGGCATCAGGCGTGAGCAATGTATTTACTTCGCCGCAGTGAATCGCCCGCCTCCAAGAGTGCCTTCCTGGACCAGCGCGACCAGTCGCCCATAGGCGCGATAGAATTCCTGGTCACCCGATGGCGTGCCCAGGCGCACGGTTGCTTCCCGCAGATCTCGATACATCGCAAACCGTTCCTGCAGAATGCGTCCCCACTCGGGGCTCACGTCCTCCACCGCCACGTTGCGAAAGCCGATTTCTTCCAACATCCGGGTGTAGCCGCCGAAACTCTGCACGGACTGGGCGGCGATGCCGTGCCACATCTGCTCGGAATCCACCGCAGCCAGCGGCCGGTGCTGCGCCCAATCGGTAAATGCAAGGTATCCTCCGTCCTTGAGCACACGATAGGCCTCGGACAGGGCGGCTCGCTTGTCCGGCACGTGCAATAGTGCCTCCTGGCTGATGACCGCGTCCATGGATTGTGTCGCCAGCGGCGCGCGCATCACGTCGCCGCGAACAACACGAACGCGCTGCGACAGGCCAACGCGTCGCGTGAGATCCGCTGCGCCCGGTGCTCGATGCGGGTTCAGTTCGATGCAAGTCACAATGGCGTTGTACTTGTGCGCGAGGTAACGCGCCGGGCCGGCCAGCCCGGCGCAGAAATCCGCGACAAGACTGCCATCGCGAATGTGCGCGCATCGAGCCAACGCATCGACAACGGACAGGCCGCCATAGTGATCCTGATCGTAGGCGAACAAATCTTCCGGCGCGAGTCTCTCCAGATGACCGCGCCGGACACCAAGCTGCGCGAGAATCTGGTCGCGGGAAATTGGATGGCGGCTGTAAAATTCCAGCACGTGACGGCTGTCGGACATGATGGTGCGATCGTAAGCGGATCCCTGATGGTTCCGAAGTTTACATTGCCGGACGTATCGGGGTTTCAATCCCTGCGCTCGAAAGGCGATGCCCTGTTAGTATTCAACAACAATTGTTATTCTGCCCCCTTCAAAGCAACCATGCTTCCCACGGACAAAATGAATCTCAGGTTTCTGGCCTGTGCGGCCGTCATGCTGCTTTCTTCGTTGCTGTCAATTGGGACGGTGAGCGGAGCAAAGTCCGATTCCTGTGCGCACTGCCACGGCACAGATGGCAATTCCACCTCCAGCGCTTACCCCAGTCTCGCGGGCCAGACGCGAGAGTATCTTGTCCGCCAGATGAAGGCGTTTAAGGAAGGCCAGCGCAAGAACTCGATGATGTCGCCGGCAATCGCGGTATTAGCCGATCAGGATATGGAGGAATTGGCGGACTTTTATAGCGCGCAGACCCTGGTTCGCAGCAACACCAAGACCGATCCGGCTACCATTGAACTGGGCAAGAAAATTGCGGCCGAGGCCCAGTGTGCCGCCTGCCATCAAGCGAATTTCAAAGGGCTGAACGAATTTCCGCGTGTTTCGCGGCAAAAGTACCCGTACATTGTCAAGCAGCTGCAGGATTATCGCGAGGGGACCCGCGTCAGCGAGATTATGGGTCCGGCGGCCAGGAACCTGACCGATGACCAGATCAAGGCGCTTGCACAGTATCTGAGCAACCTATAGAAACCATGATGCGCAAAAAACGAAGGAGATGGTGTTAGCCATCCCCTTCCAATGCTGGTGGGCCGTGCAAGATTCGAACTTGCGACCGTTGGATTAAGAGTCCACTGCTCTACCAGCTGAGCTAACAGCCCTTTTCGAAGGGGCGAATTCTAGCAAAGAATCGAACCGTTGCACTGGAAATTCTCGTTTCGTCGCAGCGTTGGCCGATCTCAAATTGCCGGACTGCTGGAAAATCGACTCCAGCGACGATAGCCCCCCCAGAAGTCGCTTACAATTCTCCCACTGGTGTCGCTCGGGCGGCGCTTTGCAGGCAAGGAGCAGGACTTGAAGAACGCCATCAAAATTCCATCGATTCTGGAACGTCTGCGGAAGGCTTTATCCGACGCCGCCATCGACCACAGGATCGAAAACGATACCCATGACTTCACCGTAAGACTCGGTGGCATGCGCCACGTCGTCAATTTTTCAGATGACCTTTTGGAGGAGAAAACCGAAAAAGAATTGTTCACCGTTATTCTTGGCATCGTGCAGCGCGCTTCGACTCAATCTTTGCCTGTTCATTTCATGGTCCGCAATGACGATTTTGAGGAGGTACTGAGAACGCTGAAGCGCTGAGCGTTCGTTCTGACTGTCGTTCCAGGATCGCAAACAAAAAAGCCGGCAATCGCCGGCTTTTCGATTAATCACCTTCGACCGCCCTTGCCTGGTGGTGCCAGGCTCGCGATCAGATCCAGGAACTCTTTCGGGAGATAAACCTGGTCGCCGACCGGTTCATCAATCTTCTGGGTAATCCCAGCTCGGCGCTTGAACAGGTTTCGAATCTTCGCCACCAATGCAGCTGTGCGACCAAACATGCGCGCTGCCACGATGGGCTTGCGTCCGGAATGATTGGAGTTCGAGTGTATTCTCATTTGCGTAGCTCAAGAATCTGAAAAGTACGCCTGGGTAATTCGCGAGTCGGCCGCCAGCAAAGCCTCCGACCCCCCTTGGCTCAACGCTTACCCAGACGCACCCTACACGTTGCAATGGTCGTGCCAGACGGGAAAGGCGAAAAAACGACAACGGGTCAGATCGCCAATGGGCTCTATTCCCTCACGAAAAAACAGAGCGTTTAAGAAGCGACACCGATAGCGTCGAATGTTCGGCAACCATCGTGAGCACAAATCGTCAATGGATGTCGAATTCTGGTAGTGACCCCTTTTCGATTCGTTTAATCCGTTCAAGCGCTTAGCTTGACCTGTTCAAGCATGCGTGTTTATGCCATACTTTTGGCATGACAAAACCTAAACGCGCACTCAAACGTCCAGCCGACCCGATGCAGCTTGCGAAGCTCGTAGGAGATATTGCAACCGGCCAGCTTAAGGACGAAACACCCACAACTGATGAAATCAGGCGGGTTATGTCTGCTCTTGGGAAGATTGGCGGGCCGAAAGGAGGTATCGCCAGGGCCGAAAGCCTATCGAAGAAACGCCGAAGCGAGATAGCAAAACAAGCTGCTAAGGCTAGGTGGAAAAAGGACTAAGTATTTGATACAACTGCCAATTGCCTTTTAAGCGCGTTTTGCTTGCGCTTTCATTGCGAAACACGTATCGTGCTGAACTTGCAAGTAGAAACGGCCAGTCCTTTCGGGCGCTGGCCGTTTCGTTAACCTTTTCGAAGCTTATATGCAGCACTGCAATATGTACTTATGGAGAGATGGCAGAGTGGTTGAATGCACCCGACTGTCATTCGGGCAGACCTCCCGGTCTCAAGGGTTCGAATCCCTTTCTCTCCGACCTTTTATCAGAAAGCGTGGATTCGTCTGCCACCCCTTTATTGCCTACCCCACTTGGAGATAAGCGATGTCAATACTAGACAAACACCTTGCCTTTGTCAACGAGCAGATGAAGTTTCACGATGCGATGGTTGGCAAATACAAAGCATCGCCATTCCGTGCCACGCTGCACAAAAACACCTACGATAAATTATCCGCGTTAAGCGTTGACCTGAAAGCGGCAGATGATCTCTTAAATACTCAGAAGCCGGATCAGGCTGGAATGGACGCTAGGGAAAAGGGAGTAATGCAATTATCTCTAACCCCGGAAGAGCTTAAAGATTTACCCCAAGAACTGTTAGACGAGTTGACAGGTGCGGACAAAATAGAATTCGCTATTCTGAGCGCTTTGGAAGAGTCCGGCGGAGTTATATCACTCGACAAGATTCTAATCGCCATTTTCCGTAAAACAGGGGAAATTCTTAAGCGCGACCAAGTTACTTCCAAGATTTTTAAAATGGGGCAAAAGAATCTCATTTTCAGCGTCCCTGGCAAGAAGGGCGTTTATTCTTCTGAGTCCCTTAGCGGCGAAGAGGCAAGCAAATTGTTTGGCACTCTGAAGCAACGTTCTTGACATGCTTAGTCCGTTCAAGCATAATTCGGTCATAGGAGATCGACATGAACAGACTAAGCATTCAGGAGCGCGCAAAGATTCTCGGTTGTTTGGTTGAAGGCAATTCCCTTCGCGCCACGTCGCGCCTGACTGGCAAAGACAAGAAAACCATAACCCGGATGCTTGAAGAGTACGGCGCGGCCTGCCACAAGCTCCACGATGAGCGCGTGCGCAATGTTAAATCGACCCGTGTTCAATGCGATGAAATTTGGGCATTCGTAGGAATGAAACAGAAGAATGTGCCGGAGGATTGCAAGGGGACTTTAGGCCTCGGCGACGTTTGGACGTGGACTGCGCTTTGCTCGGATAGCAAGTTGATTATTTCTTATCACGTTGGCTTTCGTGATGCGCAAGACGCGCTGCACCTTACTGATGATCTTCAAAAGCGATTGGCGAACCGCGTACAGCTAACTACGGACGGCCACAAAGCCTATCTTGTTGCTGTAGAGGAATCTTTCGGCGCAGATGTAGACTTCGCGCAACTGGTGAAGCTGTACGGCGCGCCTCAAGGCCAAGGCGATGAGCGCCGCTACAGCCCTTCAGAATGCACAGGCGCACGCAAGCAGCGCATTACTGGCGACCCTGACAAGAAGCATATTTCAACGTCGCACGTTGAGCGCATGAACTTGAATATCCGCATGGGAGTGCGGAGGTTTACCCGCCTTACGAATGCTTTCAGCAAGAAGATCGAAAACCACATTCACGCGCTTTCGCTCTACTTCGCTTACTACAACTTTTGCCGGGTGCATCAGTCTTTGCGGGTGACCCCAGCAATGGAAGCCGGGTTGACAGATCATGTGTGGACGATTGAAGAATTGGCATCGCTTGCTGAATCTGCCAAAGAACCGGCCCTAGTTTGAAAAGGGGTCACTACCCGAATTCTCGAGGCATACCTCCCATGCGCGCGTTCATTTGTCCAGACCGGCAGATCTGCTGATCTGGACTCGGGAGCAGTTGAACATCGCCAACGAGCAATCTTGGGCGATTCAGCGGGATCCGCCGTATTCGGGCGGAGTCGCGGTAGACCTCAAATCAGCCAGGCAACCGGGACCTCCCGACACTGCCCCTCGGATGGCAAAGGTGAAACTGCCCGCTTCGTGTCACCGCAAAATGCCGATGCTCAAAACCGCAAAGGATCCGCATTGCGCTAACCCATTGTGTTTAGTGGTAGGCGGTGCGAGATTTGAACTCGCGACCAACGGATTAAAAGTTCCAAAGCCCGGATAAACCCACGGATAAACTGAGCTTAATAAAGATATACAAAACATAACACTTAACCCATACTGACCTTAACGGGGTTACATGAAATTGACCTGAATTTCATCGGAAATGTAACCCCGGCGTAACCCCAGCACATAAATCTGGAGGGCGAGGCGATGGATAGCAAGTTCAACTTCACCAAGGAAGCGCTGGCAAGATTGCGCCTGCCAGCACCCGGCGAGCGGGTGATTTATCACGATTCCAAGACCACGGGCTTGCAAGTCCGGGTTACGGCAGCCGGGATCAAGACGTTTTCCATATTCCGCAGGATCAAAGGCGGGCAGCCCGAGCGTATAACCTTGGGCCGCTTCCCTGACATGACGGTCGAACAAGCCCGCAAGTTGGCGGCGCGCGTGAATGCCGCCATTGAAGAAGGCTCAAATCCCGCCGACGTAAAGCGAGCGCACAAGAGCGAGCCGACGCTCTCAGAATTTT
>JANLTJ010000017.1:0-8384 GCA_031362885.1 Betaproteobacteria bacterium | reverse complement strand
TTCAGGCCGAACTGAGCGCGTGCGAGAAGCAGCGGATCTGCAAACATGGGGATGGGTCGAAAGGAGTCCCCAGTGTAGCGCGGTTACCCGCCCGGCCGCTGTCTCGTGTTCTGGCGCGCGCATCGGCGCCGGGCCCGGAGCATTTTCCCGGGTCCACATTCTTGCGGGTGCGGCTTGACCGTATGCACAGCTATCTGCACACTGGCCCCATGCGTAAACAATCCGGGAAATCGGGCGGCCGGCATACCCGGACCATGGTCGAGGATCGGGAGCGCCGTAGTCTGCCCGGGTCGGCAAAGACCATCACGCGGCGTCAGGGGCATTTCACGGTACGCGGTAATACAGGACTGAGCATGTATCTCGACATGACGGTCATCGAGTGCTTCCGCTCCCGCGCGGGCGGGCGCGGCTACCAGAACCTGATCAACGAAGCACTCACGCAGGCCATCGATCAGGCAAAACTCGAAGACGTCCTGCACCGCCTGATCCCCGAAGAAGCCGGTCCGCTCCAGCCCGGAAAGGCAAACGCTTGAGCAGGCGTCCATGATCGCATTGGGCGACGAGTTAAAGGCGGTCGCAATACCTGTTGCAGTGCTGCTGGTCGCGACGGTCACCGCCTCCGTCGGCCAGATCTTTTCCTCCTCCCTGGGCAATTTCGGTGTGTTCGGCCCTTACACCGTGCTCACCATAGGCGCCGCCGTCGCCTGGTGGTTCAATCGCGGCCGCGCGTTCATCGCCCTCGTGTCCTTGCTGGTTGCCTTCATCGCCTATCGTCTCTCGATGAGCGTCGGCGGCGACGATTTCCCCGCCCGCGCGGTGCTCACCCTGACGGCGATCTTCGTGCCTGCCAATTTTCTGCTGGTCATGCTCATGCCGGAAAAGGGAATCGATTATTTCCGCAACTACCGCTGGTTGTTGCTGGGCATCATCGAAGTGCTGCTCATGGCATGGGTCGCAACCGCAGGACACAGCGCGCTTTCCGGTACCTCCTGGCACACGACGCTGGATCACTGGCTGCTTCGAGCCGAACCAACGCCTTTGCTTGGCCGCCTGCTGCTCGCGGCGGCCTTTGCGTTTGCATCCATCCGGGCCTGGAAGCAACGCTCCCCGCTCAATATCGGCATGGTCGGCACGCTGGTCGCGTTTTTTGTCGCCTGCGAATGGCCGCAATTGAGCGTCGTGTACGGCGTGTTCGTATTCGCCGCCGGCGCCATGCTGCTGTTGGCCGTGCTGCAGGATTCGCACCGCATGGCCTTCCGCGATGATCTCACCGGGCTGCCGAGCCGTCGCGCGCTGAAGGAGAAGCTGGTTTCGCTCGGTCCCGCCTACACCATCGCCATGGTCGACGTTGATCACTTCAAGAATTTCAACGATGCCCATGGCCACGATGTCGGCGACCAGGTGCTGAAACTCGTTGGCGCGCGGCTGGCCGATATTGACGGTGGTGGAAAAGCGTTTCGCTACGGCGGCGAAGAGTTCGCGATACTGTTCGCCGACAAAACAATTGAAGAAGCACTGCCAAGTCTGGAAACGCTGCGCAAGAGTATCGAGACCTACAAAATGGCAGTGCGCACCGAGCAACAACGGCGCAACGAAGCACGCCAGAAAAGCGATCGCCGCTCCAGTGCCAAATCCGCATTCACTCTCGACAAGCCCAGAGATGCGCCACTGCGCTCGAACCGTTCGGAACTGCTGTCGGTAACCGTGAGCATCGGCGTCGCGCAGCGTACCGAACTGAAGGAAACGCCGGAGGCCGTGATTCGTCTGGCCGACGAGGCCATGTATCGGGCCAAGAGTGCGGGGCGCAACCGGGTGGCGACGTGAAGAAGGCTGGGGGCGAGGGGCGAGAGGCGAGGGTCGGCTGTTATTTCAAGCTGCGGTCACTCACTTCACGCCGTACTTCGCGCGGTAATGCTGTGACAGTACCTTGCGGGTCTGGGCATTCAGATTCGGATTCGGTTTCTGCGCTACCGGACGTGTTTTTCCCGTGGCGCGGCGCGCGGCATCCGGCGCTTTCTTTTTTAGCGCCATGCAGTGTCTCTGCCGGTCCGCTCGTTCATTCCAGCACCGGCGTACAGTCGCCCTGGGCGGATACGCGCGCCTGAAGCTGATAGATTCTCCCGGCTTCAATCTGGCTTGTCAGCACGGATTTGTGTTCGAGGCGAACCCTGCCCATGCCGGCAAACACGCTGGCCGCGCAGTTGACCTCGATCGAGCGCATTCCGGCGGGCAGGCGAACCTCGGCTGAAGTTTTGCCCACTGGCAAACCATCAACGGCAACGACGCTCGCTTCCGCGCCCACATCGGCGCCATCGACGCGGGAAAACGCCAGGTTGCGAATCACCGCGTCCTCCTGTGCCCTTACCGGCTCGGCAATGATTGCCGCCATGATCAGCCCGGCCGCGAACAACGACGCTTCGATTCTTGCGCGATGCCCTCCGATCAGTTTCATGATTTCTCCAGTAGGGTTCGCAGCGCCGTCTTGAGAACTTTACCGTAGTTGTTCTTCGGCAACCCGGCCACGAATCGGTAACTCTTGGGTCGTTTGAAGCGCGCGATATGATCGAGACAGATCGCATCGAGCTCCTGCTCACGGATCGTTGCACCCGAGCGCGCCACCACGAAGGCAATCACTTCCTCGCCCCACTCCTGATGCGGCCGGCCGACCACGGCGACTTCGCTAACGTCCGGATGGCGCAACAGCACTTCTTCGACTTCGCGCGGATAAATGTTTGAACCACCGCTGATGATCATATCCTTGGAACGATCACGCAAGGTCAAAAATCCGTCGGCATCAAGTGAACCCACATCCCCGGTGTGCAGCCAGCCGTTGCGCAACGCTTGTGCGGTGGCGTCCGGATTACCCCAATAGCCGCGCATGACGGTATCGCCGCGCACCAGTATTTCACCGATCTCCCCAGTCGCCAGCGCCTGGTCCCCGGCGTCGGCGACGCGCACTTCCACCGCCGGCTGCGCGACACCCACGGAAGCCAGCCGCTCGTCGTAGCGAGGGTGCGCGCGATCATTCAAATGATATTTCGACAACGCGGTAATGGTCATCGGCGATTCACCCTGGCCATAAATCTGCGCAAAGCGCGGCCCCAGCGTCGCGAGTGCGTTGCGGATATCCTGCACATACATCGGTCCGCCGCCGTAGACGATGGTCTTCAGGCCGTCGAGAGCAGGTGCGTGACTTCGCGCCTGGGCCACGAGCCGGTGCACCATGGTCGGCGCCGCAAACATCGTCACGCCGCGCCAGCGCCGTAACAAATCGAAGATCTCCGCCGGTTCGAAGCGCCCGCTCTCGGGAATGACCTGGTTGGCCCCGGCCAGCAGGTGCGGAAAATTGTACTGTCCGGAACCGTGCGACATCGGCGCGGCGTGCAAAATGCAATCCTCCGGGCTGATCGATTCGAGCGCGGCGTAATAGCACAGCGACATGCAGACCAGATTGCGCTGGGTAATCATCACGCCCTTCGGCTGGCCGGTAGTGCCGCTGGTATAGAACAGCCAGGCCACGTCGTCGGCAGCCGTGTCGGCCATGGCAAGGTTCGGCTCCACCCGGTAGAGCGCGGTGTAATCGGAAGATGCGACGTCCATTACGCGCGTCAATGCAGGCAGATTGCCGCGCAGCGCTTCCACCGACGGCGCGATGTCGGGCGAGGCGAAACAAACCCGCGTGCCGCAGTCTTGCAGAATATATTCCAGTTCTTTCGGATGCAGCTTGGAATTGATCGGCACCGTGGCAAGCCCTGCATACCAGGCCGCGTACCAGATCTCGATGTACTGTGGACAATTCCCCATCGCCAGCGCCACGCGCTCGCCCGGTAGCAAACCCAGCGTATTGCGAAATCCGGCCGCCATCGCCGCCACCCGCCGCATCAGATCAGCGTAATTGATCCACACGCTCTCGCCTAGGGACACCGCAGGGCGTTCTGGGAAAACGCGCGCGGAGCGTGCAAGGAAGTGTGCGAGGTTCATGGGAGGGCTGAGGGCGGGTGAAGTTTTGTTGCGGCTATTTGGCGTGTCAAACGAATGGTGCTTACTTAAGCCCTGATTCCGTGACAACCACGGTATGTAGCCCGGATGGAGCGCAACGCAATCCGGGAAAGTCGGCCATGGCTGAGCATTTGCCCCGCATTGCGCTGCGCTGCATACGGGCTGCGTGTTGCGGTCTTTATGGTCCCAGTGCCGTATTCTCGGGTAAAGACGCTTAAGTAAGTGCCATTCGCGTGTCAAACTTTTTTCTGGAAACATTCGTTGCAACAAAAAACGCTGGTCTTCGCGTTGCGCTTTCCCCGCGCCCCGCGCCCCTCACCCCTGAATTATCGTCCCTCGCCCCTGCATGACTCATCCCGCACTGCCCGAGGCCACACCCAGCCCGGCGGCGTAGCGCTGATTCCATAGCGCATGGCCGTGAGTGAAATCATTCTTCGCTGATTTATCGATGCCGCGCATCAGCCACAGCGGCTGTTCGCCGATATTGAACGGCGCGTTGTCGCGGCGCTGCGCCACCAGTGCGCGGTCGTAGTGCGAAGTGGCCGGCATGTAGCGCAGGATCAGTGCGGCGCGGCGCTGGCCCGAGGTATTGGCGAGCGAGCCGTGGATCATGCGCACATCGTGCAACGACATCTGCCCGGGTTCGAGTTCGACGTTCACCGCTTTCGCTTCGTCAAACTGGTCGCGGTCGAGTTCGAGATTGAGCACCAGGTCTTTGCGCTCGCTGACGTGATGCCGGTAAAGCTCCTTGCGCTGGTGCGAATCCGGAATAAAGCGCATGCAGCCGTTGACTGTTGACACCGGATCGATGGCGATCCACACCGAACAGGTCGCCAGCGGGCGCATCGGCCAGTATTCGCCGTCCTGGTGCCAGGGCACTTCCCGGCCCTTCACCGGCGGCTTGCACAGAATCCGGCTGATCCACAGCACGATGTCCGGCCCGATGATCTGCTCCATCATGTCGAGCACGACCGGGTGCCGCGCGGCGGCCATGAACGGATTCAGGTTCGCGCCGGTTGTCGGCGGCAACATGTGCGGATTGGCCAGATCCTCCTGGGCGACATCGGTATAGGTGGCGAGCAGCCCATCCAGGCTCACGCGCAGGCGCTGCAACAACGCTTCCGGCAGGCGATAGCGGGGAAATACGTAGCCGTGCTCGCGGAAGTGTGCGAGTTCGTTGGCGCTCAATGCCCCATTCATGATTTTTTCCCCGCCGGTACAAGAGAAACCGATGCTAGCACAGGGCTTTTTGCGGCAGACTCGCGGCCCGGCTGGCGCTCGCGGAAAGGGTCGCGAGATGAGGTGAGCGCTATTGCACCACGCATTCCTGGGAGCCGCCGAATCCAGGAATATTCTCGGATGCGCCCTGGCTCTTCGGCACCCTGATCATCCCGGTCAGGCGATTGCCCACAAATCCGAATTCGCCCGCGGCCAATGGGCCGACGCCCCCGGTGTTGGTCACGTCAATCGCACCTTCGTTGACATCCAGATGCAATCCATTTTGGGGAACGTTGCCGCTGTTGTCGCGCACGTCCGCGCAATCGCTTGCGCAAAAAAGCACCCCGAATTCGGTGCCGCGAATGCCAATCGTCGCCACCACGGTATTGAACTGGTAGGAGCCAACCTTGCGCTTGCCTACGACCCCGGTGATGGTTCTCAGGCCGCCCTTGAGCAGACGAAGCACCGCCGAATCTTCCTGCGGGGTGGCCTTGTCGTAGGTGAATTTTTCGATCATGAACTGGGAGTTGGGGCGCAGGGTGATCTCCGAACCATCGATAAATTTCACCCGCGCATAGGTTGCGTTTGCCGTCGCCAGCAAGTCCCCGGATTCCACCTTTGATTTAGGCCCCAGAATTTTCGATTTTCCATCGGGCTGACGGGCCACCATGGCGCCACTCATATGCGTGATTTCTCCCACCGGGGCCGCCAAGGCGGGTGATACGGCAATCGCGCCGATCAGACAAAGACTAAATGCAAACCGGAATCGGAGCTTTATCGTTCTCATCTGTCGTCCCTTCCGATTCTTCTTCGTCGTCTTCGTACTCCGCATTGGCTTCCCCACCTTCTTCGGCCAGGTTGGCGGCGTAGACGATGCTGTTATCCACTTCCACCAACGGCTCGATCGGCACCGGCAAGTTCAGAGTAACCGGGTTGCCGAACAAACCGCCGTCGGTCGCGGCATTGCCAATCGGAGCCAGACCGGACAGCACGGTGCAGCCGATGCAAGTCGTCGTGTTGATGGTCATGCTGCCGCTGGGTGTGCCAATGACGGCGTCGGAATCCAGTCCGCTGCCCATGGTCAAGTTGA
Source organism: Betaproteobacteria bacterium (assembly GCA_031362885.1). Classification (GTDB taxonomy): domain Bacteria; phylum Pseudomonadota; class Gammaproteobacteria; order Burkholderiales; family JACQAP01; genus JACQAP01. The sequence continues at coordinate 2,077 of JANLTJ010000017.1, read as the reverse complement.
TGGTGGTGGCGTTGATTGCGGAATTGCCCGGGCCTCCCAGAATGCCCGCGTAGCTGTTGTCGCCGCTGCCGCCCTGAACCATGATCGTCGTGGCATTCAGGTTCACGGTGCCCCCGTCCACCGTGGCAAAAGCGCCCGGCGCGGCCCCACCCTGGACGGTGAGAGATCCCGTGTTCAGCGCTAATGTCGACGGGTCGATGCTGGCGGAGAAGGCGCCGGCGCTCACGTTCACGGCTCCGGCGTTGATGGTCATGGTATTCAACGCTTCGAGTTTCGCCGCCGCGGTATTGCCGGCCACCGTCAAAGTGCCCGGCGTAGCGACAGTCAGCGCGGTGGTAAACGGATTAAATCCGGCTTGCGCCGAATCAATGGCTACGTTTGCCCCGGACAAGTTGATCACCGGTGCGGTTTGATCGAACCCGATGAGCAGGTTGCCGTTGGGTGCAGCCAGCGTCAGGGAGTTGGTAGCGCTGAAGGATTGGAGCACGTTGAAATCGCCCACCGCATCGCGCAGCGAAAGATTGGCGAACCCCGTGCCCACGGTGCCCCCGGTGTGATTGAAGTTAGACGCCGTCAGCGAGCCCGCCGCGTTACTGTTGATCACGCCACCGGTGGACAAATTCAGCGTGGCCATGCTGAGCGTGCCCGCGCCGACGGTGAGTGTGCCGTTGTTGGTGAACGCATTGGCGGCACCCATGACCAGACTGGTGGTCCCCGCCAAGTCCACCGTGGCGTTGTTGACCCAGCTCTTGTTCAGCGTTCCACCGGCAGCGCTGATGGTCGAGGCGCCGCTGGTGGTCAGCAGCCCCGTGCCGCTCAAGGTGCCGCCGGTCCAGTTGAACGCGCCGTTGACGTTTACCGCGCCGGTGCCGGTCAAGGCTCCCGATTGGAGGACAAGATCTGTCAGGCTTAGCGGACTTGCGTTCACATTCAAGGTAGCGCCCGCCACCCGCATGAGCCCGGCGCCGGTAAAGGCCGCTCCGGCATTGAGCGTGTGCGTTCCAGCGTTGAATTGCAGAATCGAACCCGAAGCGATGTCAAAGCCGCCGCTGTGTGTGCCGCCCTGAGCCAGCAACAGGTCGCCAGTGACCACCGAAACACTGCCCGCATTGGCGAACTGGGTGGTGAAAGTGTGTTGCGCAGCATTGGTCTTGCTGAGAACACCGTTGTTGATTACAGATCCCGGCGCGCCGGTGCCCTGGAAGAAAGGCGTGGCGTTGGTTCCGGCGAGCGTCAACGTCCGGCCTGCGCTGTTGGTGAGCACTGCGCCATTGGCCAAAACCAGTCTGCCGTTCAAGCCCATGTCGCCGAACAGGCTCCAGTTGCGTCCATCGAGCGTGGCCTGATTGTTAAGGGTCGTCGTTGCGTTGGTCACGAATGAACCGGCGCCGGACATCGTTCCCCCGCCAAAGGTGAAAGCGCCGTTCAGCGTCAGATTGCCGGCACCGCTCACGGTGCCGGTCAGCGTGAACGGATTGTTGATTGTGGTGGCAGCGGCGATATTCATAGTGCCGCCACTGACCCGAACCAGGCCTGTGCCGCCAAAATTGGCGCTCCCGAAATTGTGGAGGCCGCCGGTAAAGTCCAGCATCGTTCCATTGACCAAGAAGGCGCCAGTGTGCGTCCCGCCCTGCGCCAGCTCCATGACCCCGGCGTTCATGTTGACCGTGCCGCTGTTGCTGAACAAGGTGCTGATGATGTGCGTTGCGGCTGCGGTCTTGTTGATCGTGCCAGCATTATTTACTGATCCCAACGCGCCAATTCCCTGGAGGAAAGGTGTGCCGTTGCTCGCCTGCGGGAGATCGATCGTCCCGCTCGCGGTATTGCTCAGTATCGCGGCGTTGTCGAACACCAGTCTGCCGTTGAGCGTCATGGCACCGAGATTGTTCCAGGTCCGCCCGTCGAGCGTTGCCGGGTTGTTGAGGGTCGTTGCCCCGTTAGTGGTGAACAGGCCGGTGCCCGCAATCGTGCCGCCGCTCCAGGTGAACACGCCGTTCGCGACGACCGCACCACTGCCCGCGAGGCTACCGCCAGATAAAGTCAGCCCCGCCAGATCGAGCCCGGCATTGGCGGTGAA